>NZ_JAAGLX010000200.1:0-425 GCF_010548325.1 Streptomyces sp. SID13666
TATAACGGGCCGGACGCAGACCGTTACGGTCCAGCGTCGCACCAATCTGGCGGCCATCGGTAAAGGCAACGGCAGCAGGACCATCCCATGGCTCCATGAGAGCCGCATGATATTCGTAGAACGCGCGGCGTTCGTCCGACATCAGCTTGTTGCCCGACCATGCTTCCGGGATCAGTATCATCATCGCATGTGCGAGGCTGTAGCCACCCTGATGCAGGAATTCGAGCGCGTTATCGAAGCAGGCAGTGTCCGACTGGCCTTCGTAGGAAATCGGCCAGAGCTTGGAAATATCGTTGCCGAACAGCTCCGAATCCACCGATGCCTGACGGGCAGCCATCCAGTTAACGTTGCCGCGCAGCGTGTTGATTTCGCCGTTATGCGCAACCATGCGATATGGATGCGCCAGACGCCATGACGGGAAAGTG
>NZ_JAAGLX010000201.1:0-424 GCF_010548325.1 Streptomyces sp. SID13666
TACGTCCTCACCCTCGCGTGCCCCGACAGGCAAGGCATCGTCCACGCCGTGTCGAGCTACCTCTTCATGACCGGCTGCAACATCGAGGACAGCCAGCAGTTCGGCGACCACGACACGGGCCTGTTCTTCATGCGGGTCTCCTTCTCGGCCGGCTCCCCGGTCTCCGTCGAGAATCTCCGAGCCTCCTTCGCCGCCATCGGCGACTCCTTCCGCATGGAGTGGCAGATCCACCGCTCCGAGGAGCGCATGCGGATCGTCCTCATGGTGAGCAAGTTCGGCCACTGCCTCAACGACCTGCTCTTCCGCGCCCGCATCGGCGCCCTCCCGGTGGACATCGCCGCCGTCGTCTCCAACCACCCGACCTTCGCCGAGCTGGTCGAGTCGTACGGCATCCCCTTCCACCACATCCCGGTCACCAAGGACA
>NZ_JAAGLX010000202.1:0-424 GCF_010548325.1 Streptomyces sp. SID13666
CGCGCTCCACTCGGTGCGGGTGAGTTCGACGTAGGGAGTCGCCTCCGGCCGCTGCCGGTGGGCGCTCCGGGGCATCGAGGAGACCGGAGAGATCACAGTCCATTGTTACGGGAGTGTGGACGGGGTGGGGGGTGGAGAGGGGTGGAGTGCGTCACGCCGGGGGCACGGCGCGGCACGTCACTGCACGGCACTACACGGCGCGGCACGTCATGTCACGAGTCAGTGTCGAATGCGGGTTCGAGAATCTTCCCGTGGGGTCCGTACGTAAAGTGCGTGCAAAGCAGGTATCACGAAGATCCAAAGAGCCCGAAGAGAAAGAGCTTTCCCCCTTGAGGAACACCGTCGTTCGCCGTACCGCACTCACCGCCTCCGTCGCCGCGCTCGCCCTTCTCGGCACCGCCTGTGGTAGCTCCTCCGACACAGC
>NZ_JAAGLX010000203.1:0-422 GCF_010548325.1 Streptomyces sp. SID13666
GCGCTTACCCGACCGGCCAATGAAGGTGGCGGCCCGCGTAGCCATATCAGTGCCCGGACGCGCAAAGGCATCGAGCTGATCCCTTTGCCTCAGGTGATCTACTTCATTGCCGACCACAAGTACGTGACCTTGCGCCATGAGGCCGGGGAAGTGCTGCTCGACGAGCCGCTCAAGGCCCTGGAAGACGAGTTTGGCGAACGCTTCGTGCGTATCCACCGCAACGCGCTGGTCGCCCGTGAGCGAATCGAACGCCTGCAGCGTACTCCGCTGGGGCATTTCCAGCTGTACCTGAAGGGCCTGGATGGTGACGCCCTGACTGTCAGCCGGCGCCATGTGGCCGGTGTGCGCAAGATGATGCAGTCCCTTTGATACGGCGCCCGCATGGCAAGGGCAGCGCCCTTGTTCGCGGGTTTGCCCGCGAA
>NZ_JAAGLX010000204.1:0-421 GCF_010548325.1 Streptomyces sp. SID13666
CCGGCGATTACCACACCAAAGATGGCCGCTATCACGCCCTCTACCGGCGTACCTTGCTTGACCATCAGCGCCCCGCCGGCAATCAGCGGGCCGACGAAGTTGAAGCTGGTGCCCTGTACGATCAGCAGCCCGGCGCCGAATGGCCCGAAGCGTTTGCACTGCACGAAGGTGGCGATACCCGAGATTACCAGCGACATGGAGACGATCAGGTTGGTGTCACGTGCGGATACACCCAGCGCCTGGCAAATCAGCAGGCCAGGGGTGACGATTGGCACGATGATAGCCAGCAGGTGCTGCAGGGCTGCCAGCAGGCCGATCAACAGCCGTGGCTTGTCCTCCAGACCAAGCACCAGTTCATTGGCAGGCGCCGCCACGCCTGGGCCGTGTTCGTGTGAACTCATTGCGGAAAGCTGCCCCGGAA
>NZ_JAAGLX010000205.1:0-419 GCF_010548325.1 Streptomyces sp. SID13666
CCGCAGGGCTGCGACTGCAAGGACCCCGACGTCTGGAAGAACCTGCCGGACTATTCATACGTCAACGACTGGACGCCGGAGTCCCCGCTGCTCATCCCGGAGGCACAGGGCGGCGCCTTCGACCCCTGGGGCGGCACCGGCTACCAGGACTGCGCGAAACTCACCGGTACCGACTTCACCCGGGTGTTCAGCAAGATGAACATCGCCGCCGGCTTCAGCGGCCAGTCCTTCTACATGACGTACGGGGGCACCAACTGGGGCTGGCTCGCCGACCCCAACGCGGTCTACACGTCGTACGACTACGGCGCCCCGATCAACAAGTCCCGCCAACTGACCGACAAGTACCAGGAGTTCAAGCGCCTCGGGTACATGGTCAACTCGGTGACCTCGCTCGCGCGCACCGACAAGGCCCAGGCGCC
>NZ_JAAGLX010000206.1:0-418 GCF_010548325.1 Streptomyces sp. SID13666
GCTCCCCGAAGTTCACGCGCACGACGCTCGCCAAGGAGCGCAGACTCGGCCGGGACGCCGGCGAGGTCCGCTACGTGCACGACGAGCGCGATCCCGAGGCGCTGACCAGGCTGATGGCGTGGAAGTCCGCCCAGTACCGCAGGACCGGCCGCAGCGACCGGTTCGCGCACCCCTGGATCACCCGGCTCGTACAGCAGCTCTTCCACACCCGTTCCGACCCGTTCGCAGGCATCCTTTCGGTGCTCTACGCCGACGGGAAGCCGATCGCCGCCCACTTCGGACTGCGCACCGAACGCGTACTGGCCTGCTGGTTCCCGGCATACGACCCGGCGTACTCGAAGTACTCGCCGGGGCTGATCCTGCATCTGCGGATGGCCGAGGCGGCAGCCGCCGACGGTATCGCGTACCTGGATCTGGG
>NZ_JAAGLX010000207.1:0-416 GCF_010548325.1 Streptomyces sp. SID13666
GGTGCGCAGCAGGGTGCCGCTGGCCGCGACCTGCATGGCCAGGTTGGACACCACCCCCGTGGTGAGGTTCCGCGAGGTGAGCCGCTCGCCGGCGTTGCCGACGAAGAAGCCCATCGCGCCCAGCCACTCGGACAGCAGCGGCGCCAGGTCGTTCGGGGCCATGTCCTCGCCCTCGATCAGCGCGTAGGCGTGCGAGATACCGGCGAACATCCCGTACATCGCGCTCAGCAGCGCCACGTCGTGAAGGGCGGCGTGTCCGGGGTCCTCCCCGACGAAGCGGGCGCCGGCCGGGACCTCCAGGGCCGTCCGGTGGGTGTCGAAGAGGGCGCGCGAACCGCTGTAGAAGACGTAGCCCCCGGCGTCGGGGACACCGATCATCGTCGGGGTCGCCATGATCCCGCCGTCGACGAAGAGCG
>NZ_JAAGLX010000208.1:0-416 GCF_010548325.1 Streptomyces sp. SID13666
CCCACGTTGAACAGCTCGCCGCTGCCGCCCGCGAACCGCAGCACGAGGTCGCGCGTGCCGGTCGCGCCGCTGACCGGGCACGTGACGGTCGTCCACGTCTGCCACCCGCCCGTGCCGGGCACCGTGCACGTGCCCACCACCGGCCCCGACGCGCCGTCGAGCCGCACCTCGATCCGTCCGCCGCTCGTGGCCGACGCGACGCGTGCGCTGAACGACGCCGCGCCGGACCCGAACGCGACGCCCTTGACGCGCACCCAGTCGCCGTTCCCGATGAACGCGAGGTTGAGCCCGCCCTCGGTCGCGCGCTCGGTCTCGACGCCGCTCGCCCAGGCCATGGTCTCGGCCTGCTGCGTGACGTACGGGTCGAGGGGCTCGATCTGCGGCGGTCCCGCGGTGGTCATGTTCATGAGCGGGAT
>NZ_JAAGLX010000209.1:0-415 GCF_010548325.1 Streptomyces sp. SID13666
ACCACCCTGAGGTCTGGCCCCCAGACCACGGCACACGGGAACGGTGACAAGTGCATCATGTCGACGGCAATGCGCAACGAAGCCGGCCAGCGCGGCAACGGCCCGAGCGATGTGCGCCCCCAGTCGAACCGTGCAATCCGTTCGCCCATCAGGTCGACCGGTGCCGACACAGACGATTGCAGGATGACCTGCGGCGCAGGTTCGCGCGGCGTACCGTTTGCTGCCACTATCGTGACTCCAGCATGATTCAGGAAAAGGTACGGGCGTCCCTTGGATACCGTTTACGTTAGCACAGCACACGCCACGCAATATGACGTACTTGCGCCTGACAGCTATGCTCATTAGGTTTTCCCTCGGGCCAGGGAGCAACGGCCCATTCAGGTTGCCGACGGGAGCGTGGTCATGAGCAAGAAAA
>NZ_JAAGLX010000020.1:0-143320 GCF_010548325.1 Streptomyces sp. SID13666
GCCACCCCGGACTCGACCCCGTCGACCAGCGCACCCTGGAACGCGCCGCCATGGTCACCGCGCTGCTGCTGCTCGCCCGGCGCACCGCGGGCGAGGCCGAGCAGCGCTTCCGGGGCGAGCTGCTCGACGACCTGCTCGACGCGCCGCACCGCGATCCCCGGCTGCTGCGCGAACGGGCCGGCCGGCTCCGCGCCGACCTCGACGTACCGCATGTCGTGCTCGCCGCCCGGCCGGCCGACGGGGCTACCGCCGACCGCCAGCGCCTGTGGTCCGCCGCCTCGCACGTCGCCGCCACCCGGCACGGCCTGGCCGCCGCCCGGGACGGCGGCACCGTACTGCTGCTGCCCCTGGAGGACGGCGTCGACGCGTCGACGACCGCCCGCCGGCTGGCCGCGCAACTGGGCGCGGCCGTCCACGCCGAAGTCACCGTGGGCGCGTCCACCCGCGTCCCCGCCCCGGCCGCGCACCCCGAGGCGGTCGCCGCGGGATACGCCGAGGCGCAGCGCTGCGTCGACGCGCTGCGGGTGCTCGGCCGGGGCGGAGAGGGTGCCGCGGCCGAGGACTTCGGCTTCCTGGGCCTGCTGCTGGCCGACTCCCGCGATGTCGGGGGCTTCGTCCGGCGGACCATCGGCGCGGTCACCGACTACGACACCCGGCGCGGCACCGACCTCGTCCGTACCCTCGACGCGTACTTCGCGAGCGGGATGAGCCCGGCCCGCACCAAGGACGCGCTGCACGTCCACGTCAACACCGTCGCCCAGCGCCTGGAGCGCGTCGCCCAGCTGCTCGGCCCCGACTGGCAGCAACCGGACCGCGCCCTCGAACTCCAACTGGCGCTACGCCTGCACCGGCTGGGCGGCGCGGGCTGAACCGCCGCCGGTCCGCGACCACCCTCCTGGTCGCGGACCGGCTGATCCTTTCGCGGTCAGCGCGGCGCGGTCGCGGCGGTGGCCGCGGGCGCCGGGTCCGCGGCCCGTTCCCGTTCCGGTTCCACCGCGGTGAGGTCCCGGCCGCGGGTCTCCTTGGCGACCGCGACGGCGACCAGGGTGATGACGGCGGCGAGGACCACGTACAGGGAGATCGGGGTGGACGTCCCGTAGTCCTTCAGCAGCGCGGTCGCGATGAGCGGTGCGGGGGCGCCGGCCGCGACCGAGGCGAACTGGGCGCCGATCGAGGCACCGGAGTACCGCATGCGGGTCGAGAACATCTCCGAGAAGAAGGCCGCCTGCGGCGCGTACATCGCGCCGTGGAAGATCAGTCCGACGGTGATCGCGAGCACCAGCGAGCCGAAGTTCTCGCGGTCGATGAGCATGAAGAACGGGAACGCCCACAGCCCCACCCCGGCCGCGCCCAGCAGGTACACGGGTTTGCGGCCGATCCGGTCGGACAGCGCGCCCCAGGCCGGGATCACCGCGAAGTGCACGGCGGAGCCGATGAGTACGGCGTTGAGCGCGGTCTGTTTGCCGAGCCCCGCGTGGGTGGTCGCGTAGACCAGGACGAACGCGGTGATGACGTAGTAGCTGATGTTCTCGGCCATCCGGGCGCCCATCGCGACCAGCACATCGCGCCAGTGGTCCCGGAACACGGCTACCAGCGGCATGCGTTCGACGGGATCCTCGGACGTCCGCGCCGCGGCCTTGGCCAGCGCCGCCTTGAAGACCGGCGACTCGTCGACCGACAGCCGCACCCACAGGCCCACCATCACCAGCAGACCGGAGAGCAGGAACGGTATCCGCCAGCCCCAGGCGAGGAACGCCGAGTCCGACATGAGCGCGGTCAGCGCGGAGAGCACCCCCGTCGCCAGCAACTGCCCGGCCGGCGCCCCGGTCTGCGGCCACGACGCCCAGAACCCGCGGCGCTTGGCGTCCCCGTGCTCCGACACCAGCAGCACGGCCCCGCCCCACTCACCCCCGAGCGCGAAGCCCTGCACCAGCCGCAGCACGGTCAGCAGCACCGGCGCGGCCGAGCCGACCGTCGCGTGGGTCGGCAGCAGACCGATGCAGAACGTCGCGCCGCCCATCATCAACAGGCTGATGACCAGCAGCTTCTTACGCCCGAGCCGGTCGCCGAAGTGCCCGAACACCAGCGCGCCGACCGGCCGGGCGGCGAAGCCGATCGCGTAGGTCAGGAACGACAGCAACGTGCCGACCAGCGGATCGGAGCCCGGGAAGAACAGCTTGTTGAACACCAGGGCGGCGGCGGAGCCGTAGAGGAAGAAGTCGTACCAGTCGATTGTGGTTCCTATGAGGCTCGCGGCTACAACTTTCGCCATGTTGCGGAGAGTTGGCGGTGGGGCTGTGGGTGCGGTCATATCGGTCTCTTCCGGGCGGGGATGAGGGTGACTTTGGTGTTGCTCACGGTAGGAATGGCCCGGGCGTTGCCCCATGTGGTGGGAGTCCATAGTTCAACGTCGTCTCGTGGTGGTGGGAGCCGTGGAGCTTGTCCAGTGAGGGGCACCTGGCAGCAACTGTCGTCATCCCCGGTAACCCGTACCGTGCTGATTTGCACGGGCTGCGGGCGGCAGGCCGACACTCCCGCGCCGCGCCGATTGCCGGCGTTGGTAAGGTTGGGGCCTCCAAGAGGTCGAGGGCCCTCTTGTCTATTCCAGTGGACCTCGATCAGGTTGAGGCTTTGTTGTCCGACCTGATACCGACCGGACGGTGACCACCGAGGGCTGGATCATCGTCGTCGCCGAGATCGCCTCCGGCGGCCTCGACTTCGCCCAGGACCCGATGGTCTCCGCGGCGGAGCGGGAGCTCGACGCGGCCGGCGTCAAGAAGCCCCCGAGGTGGTGCTCGCCGACGTGAGGTGCTCGAATGCGGGCGCGTCATCCGCCTGGCCAGGCGTGAGGACCAAGCACAGCGGCCGACAACGCCCATCCGCCGCCAAGTGAACCTTGGTGGTCAGCCCACCGCGGGTGCGCCCGATGGCATGGTCGGCGGGCTCGCCGGCCGGGGCCCCTTTTTGCGGGCCCCGGCCGCATGCTGGTGGGCACGCACGATCGTGGAGTCCACTGCGACAGCCCAATCCAACTCGCCCTCGGCATCGGCCTGGGTGAGCAGGGCAGTAAGCACCCGCTCCCAGGTACCGTTGATCGCCCACTTTCGCAGCCGGGTGTAGACGCCCTTCCACGACCCGTACTCGGCGGGCAGGTGCACCCACTGCGACCCGGTCTGGAACTGGTGGCGTCGATCACCTGCCGGTGATCACGCCACCGCCCGCCCCGCCTCGGCGTCCGGTCCGGCAACAACGGCGGCGCTCCGACGTCTTCTGGATTGCTGACAACCCTGCGCCTGCCGAAAACCTCAAGCCGGTGACCCGCGTCACACCCGGCTCCTGTCAGCAATCGGGGCGCCGTCTCGTTCAAAGGGCACGCGAACGAGACAGGAGCCACGCCATGAAGCACCGCATCGTCGTACTCGGCGCCGGATACGCCGGGGCCTTCGCCGCCGGAAACCTGGCCCGTCGGCTCTCCCCCGCCGACACCGAGATCACCGTTGTCAACGCCGTGCCCGACTTCGTTGAGCGGATGCGGCTCCACCAGCTCGCGATCGGCCAGGACGTCGCGTTCCGCAAGCTCACCGACGTATTCGCGGGCACCGGAGTGCGGCTGCGCCTGGCGTGCGTCACCGGCGTCGACCCCGAGCGCAGGACCGTCGCCGTGACCGGCGAGGATGGGGACGGCGAGCTCGCGTACGACACGCTTCTCTACGCGCTCGGCAGCTCCGTAGCCCACCATGGCGTCCCCGGCGCGGCCGAGTACGCCTTCGATGTGACCGGCCGGTCCTCGGCGCTGCGTTTGCGCGAGCGCCTGGCCGGCCTGGGCGGGGACGGTACCGTGCTGGTCGTCGGTGAGGGGCTGACCGGCATCGAGACCGCCACCGAGTTCGCCGAGTCCCGGCCCGACCTCTCGGTCGCGCTCGCCGCCCGCGGCGAGCTGGGTGCCTCGCTCTCCCCGAAGGCCCGCCGTCACCTGCGCCAGGCCTTCGACCGGCTCGGCATCACCGTCCACGAGCACACCGGCATCGAAGCCGTCGAGCCGACACGTGCGATCGCCGCCGACGGTACGTCCATTCCGGCCGACGTGACCGTGTGGTCGGCCGGGTTCGCCGTGCACCCCATCGCGGCCGCCAGCGGTCTGGAGGTTGCCGAGACCGGCCAGATCGTCGTCGACCGCACCATGCGCTCGCTCTCGCACCCGGACGTCTACGCCGCCGGTGACTGCGCCTACGCGATCGGCGAGAACGGCCGGCCGCTGCCGATGTCCTGCGCCTCGGCCGGCCTCACCAACATGCAGGCGACCGCCGCGATCATCGCGCGCCTGACGGGCAGCAAGGTCCCGACCACTGGACTGAAGTACTACGGCAACCACATCAGCCTCGGGCGGCGGGACGCGATCTTCCAGATGGTGGATGGGGACGTCCGGTCGAAGTCCTGGTACCTGGGCGGCCGGACCGCCGCGCGGCTCAAGTCGGGCGTGCTCAAGGGGGCCGGGTGGGGCATCGCCCACCCGACCTTCGGCATGCCGAAGCGCAAGCGCCGCCTGGCCACCGCGCCCGACCGGGCCGGTGTGAGGGTCGCCGCATAGGCTGTTTCGCATGGACAGCACAGCCATCGATCGGTTCGAGGCCAGCCGGGGCCGGCTGGCCTCGCTCGCGTACCGTCTGCTCGGCTCGGCGGCCGACGCCGAGGACGCCGTGCAGGACACGTTCCTGCGCTGGCAGGCCGCGGACCGCGAACGGGTCGAGGTGCCGGAGGCGTGGCTGACCAAGGTCGTCACCAATCTCTGCCTCGACCGGCTCCGCTCGGCGCAGGCGCGCCACGAGCGAGCCGTCGGAGACTGGCTGCCCGAGCCGCTCCTCGAGGGCGACCCGATGCTCGGTCCTGCCGATACCTTCGAGCAGCGCGAATCCGTGTCCTTGGCCGTACTGACCCTCATGGAGCGCCTCTCGCCGGTCGAGCGGGCCGCTTACGTCCTGCGCGAGGCATTCTCCTACCCCCACGCCGAGATCGCCGGGATCCTCGACATCACCGAGTCCGCGAGCCAGCAGCATGTCCACCGGGCCCGGATCCGGGTCGCCGCCGAGCGCCGCGAAGGCTACAGGGCGGACCCCGCGGCCGCGCGCCGGATCGTCGAGGAGTTCCTCGCCGCCGCCACGTCGGGGCGCACCGAACGGCTGGTGGCGCTGCTCACCGACGACGTGACGGCGGTCTCGGACGGCGCCGGACTGGCCAGGCGGCTGTTGCGCTACAGCACGCGCGAGCGGGTCGCCTCCTATGTCCGGGCCGGCTTCAAGCCCACGCCGGCGAAGCGGCGGCTGGCCGGCGGCTCGCCCGCGATGCATGTCGCGCTGCTCAACGGCTCCCCGGCCGTCCTCGCCGTGGTCGACGACCGGGTCGTGGGCGCCGTGGCGTTCGAAGTCGTCGACGGCAAGGTCGCGTCCCTGCGGGGCATCGCCGCCGCGGACCGGCTCGCGCGCCTCAATGAGGCCTGGCGGCAGCACGAACCCGACGCACCGGTCATCAACGCATGGTGACCAGAGCCACCGGAATCCCGAGACCGTGACCTGAGTCGGAGCGATAACAGCACCCCTTCGGCCCCCGCGCTGCACAGCATCGCGGGGGCCGAAGCGCGTCGGGGGCGGTGGAACACGAAGCCGCCGTGGGGCTTGGCCAGGTAGCTGACCTGTGTGGTTCCTTCCAGCCGTCGTCCTCCTGCGTACTCACCGGCCGACGCGTCGGCGGGTCACGGACGTACGAGAGTTCGCCGGCTACTTCGGGCGTGGCATGAACTTCTCCGCTTGTTCCTCGGCCAGGAAGTCGAAGATCAGTCGGCTGACCAGCTCCGGCTTCTCCAGGGGGAGGCCGTGCGAGGTGCCGGGTACGATCGCGAGCTGTCCGTCCGGCAGGGTGGTGCGCATGGCCTCAAGGTGCTCGACGGTCACCAAGTCGTCGTCGCCGGCCATGACCAGGGTCGGCGCGGTGATGGTCGCGAGGTCGGTGAGTTGGGTCTCGGTAACCAGGAGCGCAGGGCGGATCTTGTCGAAGACGACGGGGAAATGGTCCGGGCCGTCCGGAGACAGGGCCGCGTACACTTCGAGGAGCATCGGCGGCAGGTGGTTGACAGTGAAGCCGTCCATCATCGCCTGAGCCCAGGGGCGGCCACCGCTGATCGTGACCGCGGTGCCGATGACAACGAGCTTGCGGACCAGGTCCGGCCGCCGCAGCGCGGCGATCAGGCCGACGTTGGCACCGTCGCTCCAGCCCACCACGTGCGCCGGTCCGATACCCAGCGCCTCGATGAAGGCGGTGGTGTCGTCGGCCATGATCTCGTAGGTGATCGGGCCCTCGACGTCCGGCATCCGACCGTGTCCGCGCCGCTCCGGACTGTAGACGCGATACCGCTCGGCGAGCAGCGGAGTGAACCCGCCGCCGAAGACGTCGACACTCGCGAAGCCGCCGTGCAGCAGGACCAGGGACTCACCGGTCCCCTGGGCCTCGTAGTAGGTGCGCAGAGCGCCGGCGTCGACGTAGTCCTTCACGCTTGAGGTCGGCGCCAGGTCTTGGGTCTGGGTGGTGGTCATGGCGGCTCTCCTTGGCTGAGCACAGCGGTGTAACTGCGGACACGACCACCGTACGAACGGGTGAACGGGTGACGCATGAGGCGTTTTGCCCATCTGTGCCCGGGAAGACCGGTCGGCGCGGACGTAAACTCGGCCCATGTCCAGTCGGCAGGCGAGCACGGGAAATGCCACGGCGTTCCACGGCGTCAGGGTCGCCGAACTGGCCGCGACCCTGTCCTACGCCGCCGACCTGGGCCTGGGCCAGCCGCTCGCGCACTGCATGCGGCAGACGACGATCGCCCTGCGACTCGCCGACCTTGCGGGCGCCTCCGAACGGGAGCGCGAGGCGACGTACTACCTCGGCCTGATGATGAACGCCTACTGCCACGCCGACGCGTCCGAACAGGCCCGCTGGTTCGGCGACGACATCGCCTTCAAGGCGGCCGCCTACGACACCCTCGGGATGAACACGGCCCAGCTGGCCGCCTTCATCGTGCGCCAGGTCGCCTCGCACGGCAGCGGGCTGGACCGTGCCCGCCGCCTGACCCAGTTCCCGCGCTCGGGCTGGAAGGAGGTCATGGACTTCCTGTCCACGCACGCACGCCTGGTGTCCCAGTTCGCCCAGCAGATCGGGCTCGACCAGGTCGCCGTGGACTCCTTCCGGCAAGCCTACGAGCAGTGGGACGGCAAGGGTGTCCCGAACGGTCTGCGCGGTGCCGACATCGCGCTGCCGGCCCGGCTGGTGCAGCTCGCCGGCCCCGCCGAGGTCTACGCCCGCAACCACGGCGTCGACGCCGCCCGCCGCCACCTGCGCCGGCACCGGGGTGCCGACTACGACCCCGCGGTCGTGGAGCTGTTCTGTGCGAACGCCTGGCAGGTTCTCGACGGGCTCGACGAGGCGTCGGAGTGGGACGCGATCCTCGATGCCGAGCCCTCGCTCGGGCGCCGGGTGGCCGGCGCCGAGCTGGACACGATCCTTGAGGCGATGGCGGACCTCGCGGATCTGAAGTCCCCGCATTTCGCGGGCCATTCGCGTGGCGTGGCCGGCCTGGCGGCCACCGCCGGCCGCGTCTGGTCGCTGCCTGACGCGGAGATCGCCACGCTGTACCGGGCCGGGCTGGTGCACGATCTCGGCCGGCTCGGTGTGTCCAACGCGATCTGGGAGAAGCACGGCCCCCTCACCGTTGCCGAGACCGAGCATGTGCGTCTGCACCCGTACCTCACCGAGCGGATGCTGGCCGGGGTGAGCGCCCTGGCAGCGAGCCGGGAGATCGCCGGCCGCCACCACGAGCGCCTCGACGGCTCCGGATACCCTCGCGGTCTCACCGGCGCCCAACTCCGGCCGATGGACAACCTGTTGGCGACGGCTGACGCCTACCACGCGATGACCGAGCCGCGCCCGCACCGCGGGGCGTTCACCCTCGACGAGGCCGCGGAGGAGCTCACCGCCGAGGCCACAGCGGGCCGACTGGACGGTGCCGCGGTCGCCGCCGTCCTCACCGCGGCAGGGCGGCCACGGCCGCGTCGGCGCGCGTGGCCTGACGGGTTGACAACGCGCGAGGCAGAAGTCCTCGCCCTCCTCGCCCGAGGACAGTCCAACCGGCAGATCGGAACCCGCCTCACCATCACGCCGAAGACCGCAGCCAACCACGTAGAGCACATCTACGCGAAGATCGGCGTGTCCAGCCGGGCCGCTGCCACCCTCTACGCGATGCAACACGGCCTCGTCGGCGCGTTCGAGCCGCCGACGGACTAGCGGTTTCGCCGGCCGACGCACGCGGCTGGCCTCAGGGCACACACGTAGCCGGCCACGTAGTCGATCTCGGACCCTTCCGGACCGCCGGTCCGCGAACGGTACATGCCCACCGATTCGATGGGCCGTCCGATGGGGCGAAGCAAGGACCTGCGCATCCAGGCCGACCCTTGCGAACCCGACGTACTGATCGACAGGTGACGAGTCTGGAGGACTTCGGGACTTTCGGCCCGCATCATGCCCACCTCCCCCGGACAGACCGCAGGCTCGGTCTCGGCTGGACCGAGCGTGTGGACAGGTGTCTGTCCCGTCTGGACGATGCGGGGCTCCCTTGCTCGTCGAACGGAGGACTCCTTCTGACGCTCGTCAGAAGTGGGGCGCCCGCCCTTTCTGCTCTTCCCGCTTCGGCGGGAGGCGACGTAGGTCAGGAGAGGTGACTGACCTGCGGCCAGTCGATGTCGACAGCGGCTGCCTTGTTGAAGTAGTTGGTGAGGATGTTGAGCGCCACGTGAGCGATGACCTCGGCGATCTTGGTGTCATTGAGACCGGCTGCGCGGGCGGTCTTGAGGTCGGTGTCGGTCACGTCTCCGCGGGTTCGCACGAGGGCGGCGGTGAGCTTGAGGGCGGCGTCGCATGTGGGGTCGGTGGACTCGGCCCTGCGTGCTGCGTGCGCCTGCTCCGTGGTGAGCCCCGCGAGGTTGGTGGCGATGTAGGTGTGCGCGGAGAGGCAGTAGTCGCAGGTGTTCTCCTGCGCCACGGCCAGCGCGATGCTCTCGCGGACCGTTGCGGGGAGTTCGCCGGTGGCGAGGGCGCCCGAGAACTCCAGGTAGCCCTTGAGGACGGCGGGGCTGTTGGCCATGGCCTTGGTCATGTTCGGCGTGACGCCGAGCGTCTTCTGGACTGTGGCCAGCAGGTCGGCGGCTGCGCCCTGGGCGTGGGCGGGCTCGATGATCGGGAGTCGGGACATGGTTTCCTCCAGTGGAACGACACTAATTCTCACGGTTGATAGTTCGATCAAACGTGAGAACAGTAGTCATACATTTCTCACGGATGCAAGCCAGTGTTACCGTGAGGTTATGAAGGTTGAGGACTTGGAGGGAGGCGGTGCGCCCGCGCTGGGGGAGCCGCTCCCCATTGAGCTGGCCAATGCCACCTATGCGGTCAGGGGACGCCTGGTCGACGGGCTGCAGACCGTCGAGCACGTCGCGGCGTGGTTCCGTGACAACCGGGCACGGTTCGCGGAGCAGTGCGCGGACGCGGACCTGCTGGCCACCGGCTCCGAAGAGCTGCGCGCCACGCGGGCCCTGCGCGACGCGATCCGTGTTCTCGCGGAGGCGGCGGTCCGTGGCGGGACACCCCCGCGCCAAGCCGTGGAGGTGATCAACGGGCAGGTCCGTGCGGCTGCTCGATGGCGGGAACTCTCGTGGGCCGATGGCCCGTCCGTTCGTGCCCGCAGCGCGACGACGTCCGTCGTGGCCGCGCTGGCTGAGATCGCTCAGCGAGCAGTGGACTTCTTCGGCGGTGACCGGATCGGCGACCTGCGGGCGTGCCAGGCGCCCGGGTGTGTCCTGTATTTCGTCAAGGACCACCCCCGTCGCGAGTGGTGTTCAGCCGGATGCGGGACCAGGGCCCGCGCGGCCCGCCACTACGAGCGGACGAAGGCGGCCCGATAAGCCGCAGGTGGTGCGCCCTCGGATACGGGTTCTCTCACGCGTCCGGCCTATCCGCGCCTGGCGTCAGAGGGTTTTGCCTGGTGGAGTGGTTCAGAACTCTGCCCATCCGAGAGCGGAAGGCACCCGCATGCCGGACACTGCGCCGTCCTACTCCGATCTGCGCGCCCTGGTCATCAACTGCACGCTCAAGCGTTCTCCCGAGCGCAGCAACACCGAGGGTCTGATCGACGTCAGCCGCGGCATCTTGGAGCGGCAGGGTGTCGCGGTCGACGTCGTCCGCGCTGTCGACCACGACATCGCCACCGGTGTCTGGCCCGACATGACCGAACACGGCTGGGAGAGCGACGAGTGGCCGGTCCTGTACAGCCAGGTGATGGCCGCGGACATCCTCGTGCTGGCCGGGCCGATCTGGCTGGGGGACAACTCCTCGGTGATGAAGCAGGTCATTGAGCGGCTGTACGCCTGCTCGTCGCTGCTGAACGAGGCGGGACAGTACGCGTACTACGGCCGGGTGGGCGGCTGTCTGATCACCGGCAACGAGGACGGCGTCAAGCACTGTGCGATGAACGTGCTCTACAGCCTGCAGCACCTGGGTTACACCATCCCGCCGCAGGCCGACGCCGGGTGGATCGGCGAGGCCGGGCCCGGCCCGTCCTACCTGGACGAGGGCTCGGGCGGCCCGGACAACGAGTTCACCAACCGCAACACCACGTTCATGACGTGGAACCTCCTGCACCTGGCGCGGATGCTCAAGGACGCGGGCGGCATCCCCGCACACGGAAACCAGCGCTCCGAGTGGGACGCGGGCTGCCGCTTCGACTTCGAGAACCCCGAACACCGCTGACCGAAGCGGGATGTCAGGTCGGCGTTTCCCGTACACGCGGTGCTCCGTGGCCCTGCCCTCAGGCTCGTTTTCGAGGCGGAGCCATGATGCCCGGTCCCCGTCCGGCCCCGGATTCATGCTCTCTGCGGGTCGTCTCCAGGCGCTCCCGGGGTTGGCGTGATTTCGACGAAGGGGATGTGATCGTGGCCGATCTGGTAGTAGTCGTCGGCGGTGCCGTCAGTATCGATGCCGCACCAGCCCATCAGGCGGCGAGCGGTGCGTGGGTGCAGCGGGGCGTAGGCAGCCATAGTGTGCCCGGATTCCTCCGGGGTCATGGGGCGGGCGATGGCGGGCATGCGCGTTCCACCGACCTGGATGGTGACGTGGGGGGAGTGCAGAACGTTTTGGTACCACTGTGATGTGGGGCCGAAGCCGGAGGCGAGATGGTAGGCGCCGGTGGTCGCATTGCGACCGGTGACCTCAAGGACGACCAGGCGGGGCTGGCCGCTGGTGCGACCGGTGTGGGTGAGCAGGAGGACGCGGTGGCCCATCAAACGTCCCAGGTGCCAGCGGTAGAGGTGGATCGGGGCGCGTGCGAGCCGGCGGCGCCAGCCGGTGGGCGGCGGGACGGCTGTGATGTTCCGGATCACGGGCGGGCTCCTCTTCTGGTGGCGCGTGGGTTCACCGCTGGTGGCCGTGCGGGCAACTGGCTCTTTCGCCGGGTGCGCGGGTCCAGTGGTGCTCGCAGTACGGTGCGTCGCAGCCGGCACAGAATCCGGCGTCGCTGTAGAGGTCCGCTCGGTGCACGCGTTGGTAGGTGCGGGGATGGTGGAAGGCATCGCTGAACTGTTTGGCACGCTCGGCGGTGACGTTCTCGCCCGGACCGTTGTCGTAGCGCTCGCTCTCGACGATCAGCCACCACATGGACTGGTCACGGCCTGCGGCGTAGCGGTCCTGAGTTGCGCGGTTCCAGCGCAACCAGCGCACAGGGGATTGGTGGGGCGGAGCGAGTTCACGTTGGGCAGCCTGCGCTCCGCACAGAGCACACATCAGGTGCAGGACGAACCAGGCAGCGGGAATCTGCCGCATGCGACCGTTCCTTCGCTGAGGTGAGCGCTGACGAAACCCCATCCTTGCACAATGCAAACAATTGCGGGAAAGGTTCCGCGGGTCCCACGCGAATCAGGAGGTGGCGGGTTCTGGCCAGCCCAGCGGGTACAGGTCGGCTCCCGTGGGGGCGGCAGGCTCGCCTCCCGCCTCGGCGAAGGCGGTCAGGGCGTCGACGAGAGCCTGTCGCTGGTCGGGGGTGACGCGGGCGACGATCGCGGCGATCTCGTCGCGGCGGCGGGCGGTGGCCTCGTCGACGATGCGGCGACCGGCTGCGGTGAGCTCCAGGAGGTTCTCCCGCCGGTTTCCGGGATTGACCTGACGGGAGGCGAGCCCTGCGGCGATCAGGCGGTCGATCATGCGCATCGCGGTCGAGGGGTTGACGCCCAACTGCTCGGCAAGGACCACGAGTTTGGTGGCGCCCTGCGTGGACAGCACCACCAGGAGCCTGAACTGCGGCAAGGTGACCGCGTCCTCCATGGCGGCCAGCGAGCGCGCGGAGACGGCGACCAGCACGCGTGAGGCGGTCAGTACCGCACGGGTCACCGCATCGACGTCATCCGTGCCCGGCAGGGGCTGCGCGCTCTGGTTCATGCCCCCTTTCTACCCCGCGTGTGACAGGGAGCCATCCTCTTGACTATCTTTGCATAATGCAAAGGTAGCTTTTCGAGGAGACAGACCATGAGCAGTTCCCGCATTCGGGACCCAGCCCCCACGGCCGTCAGCGCGGTGCCACTGCGGTCGCGGCCGCCCGCGGTCGTGACCGGGATGCGTGAAGCTCCCTGGGGCCTGACGGTCCTGGCCCTGCTGATCGGCACCGGAGCCGGGCTCGGCTCGATCGCCTTCCGCTGGCTGATCCAGACCTTCACCCGGCTGTTCTCCGGACACGCCGACTACGCGGGCGCCGGCCATGCCGCCAACCCACACGTCCCGTGGCTGGGCGTGTACTTCGTCCTGCTGACTCCGGTGATCGGCGGCCTGCTCTACGGGCCGCTGGTCGACCGCTTCGCGAAGGAGGCGCGCGGCCATGGGGTGCCCGAGGTGATGCTGGCCGTCGCGCAGCGCGGCGGCCGCATCAACCCCAACGTCTCCGTGGTCAAGGCGCTGGCCTCGGCGCTGTGCATCGGCTCCGGCGGCTCGGTGGGCCGTGAGGGCCCGATCGTGCAGATCGGCTCCGCGCTCGGCTCCACTCTGGGACGCTTCGTCAAGGTCGGCGAGGGGCGCATGCGCCTGCTGGTGGCGTGCGGCGCCGCCGGCGGCATCGCCGCCACCTTCAACGCCCCACTGGCCGGGGTGTTCTTCGCCATGGAACTGATCCTGGGCGACTTCGCCGTCGAATCGTTCGGCGCCGTCGTCATCGCCAGTGTCGCCGCCAGCGTCATCGGGCGTGCCGCGTTCGGCGACACCGCGTTCCTGACGCTGCCCGCCTTCCACATCGACCACGTCGCCCAATACCCGCTGTTCGCGCTGCTCGGCATCACTGCCGGCGCGGTCGGCGTCGGCTTCACCCGCATCCTCTACCTCATCGAGGACGCTTGCGACTGGGCCTGGCGCGGCCCCGAGTGGCTGCGCCCCGCCGCCGGCGGCATCCTGCTGGGCGTTCTGCTGCTGGTACTGCCCGAGATGTACGGAGTCGGCTACCCCGTTCTGCAGAACGCGGCCCAGGGGCAGTACGTCGCCGGGTTCCTGCTGCTCCTGCTCGTGGGCAAGATCCTGGCGACCAGTCTGACGATCGGCATCGGCGGTTCCGGCGGCGTGTTCGCCCCGAGCCTGTTCATCGGCGCGATGCTCGGCGCGGCCTACGGCACAGCCGTCCACGGCCTGGTACCGGGCACGGCCGGCGCGGTCGGCGCGTACGCGTTGGTCGGCATGGGTGCGGTCTTCGCCGGCGCCTCCCGGGCACCGATCACCGCCGTGGTCATCCTCTTCGAGCTGACCGGCCAGTACACGATCATCCTGCCGCTGATGCTGGCCATCGTCGCCGCCACGCTCGTCAGCCGTCTGTTGTCCCGCGACACCGTCTACACCCTCAAACTGCGGCGCCGGGGCATCGATCTGCACGCGCCCGCCGCGGGTGCGCGCCTGGGCAGTCAGACGGTCGCCACGGTCCTGGAGGACCTGCCGGATCCAATGCCCGCGGCCACCGGACTCACCGAGGCCGCATACCGGCTGAGCATGTCGGACCACGGTGTACTGCCCGTCATGGACAGTGACGGCCGGTACCTGGGCACGCTCACCGCTCGCACCGTCGCCGAAGCCCTGGCCGAAGGAACGGGCGGTGAACCCGGTGTCCCGTCCACAGCGGGCGAACTGGCCGAGTTCCCCGGCCCCGTCACGGTCGACATGTCCCTGGCCACCGCCCTGCACGTGCTGGTGGCCGCCCCGGGCACCGGCCTGCCGGTCCTGGACCAGGACCACACCCAGCTGGTGGGATGGCTCACCCACCAGAGCGCCCTGCGCGCCCTGGGTCCGCCCTCCCCGGCGTGACCGCGCCGCGGGCCCGGCCGTTTCCCGGGCCCGCAGGACTTGGTATCCGGCGGCTCCTTGGGCGCGGTCGCGTGGGAACACCGTCAGGAATGCGCCAAGAGACCGTAAGGGTCGTGTAAGTTCGGTGACGGTGTGCCGGGAAGTCTGGTCGGCGATCGCTTTGGCGATCCTTCTGCCGATCCAGGGAGCTTCTTGTGGTACTCGTCGCGGTGTTCGGTGTCGCCCTGCTCATAGCGGTGTTGGTGTCCGGTCTCGCCGCCCGCTCCGTCCTCTCCACATCCCTGCTGTTCCTGCTCGCCGGTGCCGCTGTGGGTGACGGCGCTCTGGGCCTGGTGCACATCGCCCCGGACAGCCCCCTGGTGACCGCGACCGCGGACCTGGCGCTGTTCACGGTGTTGTTCACCGACGGCATGCACGTCTCCTTCCCCAGCCTGCGCGCCGCGTGGCGCAACCCCGCCCGCGCACTGGGCATCGGGATGCCGTTGGCGTTCGCGGGTGTGGCGGTGCTGACGCACTATCTGGTGGGACTGGACTGGACCACGTCGTTGCTGGTGGGTGCGGTGCTGTCCCCGACGGATCCGGTGTTCGCCTCGGCGATCGTGGGCCGCAAGGAGGTACCGGCCCGGCTACGGCAGTTGTTGAACGTCGAGTCGGGACTCAACGACGGTCTGGCGCTGCCAGTGGTACTGGTCCTGATCACCGCCGCCGGCCCGCTGCACGCCGAGGGGAACGGCTCGCTGGGGGTCGTGGGCCTGGAGCTGGCCGGCGGTCTTGCGCTGGGCGTGGTGGTGCCGCTGCTGATGACCGCCGTGGTGCGGCTGCCGGGACTGGGCGCGGAACCGCGCCTGCAGCCGTTGGGGCCGCTCGCGGTCGGCATCGTCCTGTACGCGACCTGCCACCTGACGGGCGCCAACCCCTACCTGGCGGCCTTCGCCGCCGGTGCGGTGCTGGCCTCCTCCGCCCCGCAGACCGCCCACGCCTTCGAGCCGTTGGGCGAAGCACTGGCGGAACTGAGCAAGTTCGCCGCCCTGCTGGTCTTCGGCGCGCTACTGACCCCCGCCCTGTTCGGGAGCCTGTCGGTCGGTGGATACGTGGTGGTGGTGCTGGCGATCGCGCTCATCCGCCCGGCATCCTTGCTGATCTCCCTGCTCGGCACACGGATCGACAGCCGGGAGAGGTGGGTGGCGGCCTGGTTCGGACCCAAGGGCTTCGCCTCGGTGGTCTACGGGCTGCTGGTGCTGCAGGCGGGCATCCCACAGGGCGAACAGGCGTACACGCTGATCGCGGTGTGCATCGCGGTCTCCATCGCCGTGCACTCCAGCAGCGACGTCCCCATCGCCCGCCTCTTCCACGTCGACGACCTGCTCGGTATCCCCGACGACGAGGACGACGACACCGCCGGCGTTGTGGAAGGCCGCGATCCGCAACCACCGGTCCCCGCACCGGCCGCGGACCCGGAAACCGCCCCGAAGAACGACGCCGACCCCCACAGCAAGGAGCCCCGACGTGCGCGCACGTGATCTGGCCGAACCGTACCCGAGCATCGGAGTCGGCGACGACGCCCTGACCGCCGCCCGACTGCTGGCCGAGGAACGCCTGCCGGCCGTCCTGGTGCTGGACGCGCACGGGATGCCCGGCGCGATCCTGCCCGCCTCCCAACTGGTACGCCTGCTGGTGCCGAACTATGTATTGGAGGACCCGGCGCTGGCCGCGGTGATCGACGAGGCCCACGCCGACCGGCTGTGCCAGGCACTGACCGGCCGCACGGTGGGGGAGGTGCTGCCGAAGGAAGCCGCAGCGCCCCCCGTCGCGGATGCCGATGACACGGCGGTGGAGGTCGCGGCGCTGATGGCGACGTCCCGCAGCCCCCTGATCGCCGTGGTCGAACACGCCGCCGACCGCCGACACGGCACGGACCATCTACTGGGCGTCATCACCGCCTCCCGGCTCCTGGAACGACTGCTGGCCACCGCATGAGCAACTGGCACGCCTGGGCGGCACTGGCGGTCTTCGCCGGCGCCTACGTCCTGATCATCACCGAATGGGTCCACCGGGTGGCCGCCGCCCTGGGCGGCGCCGCCCTCATGCTCGCGCTGCGCGCCACCGACGCGGACGCCGCCTTCTTCTCCACCGATTCCGGCATCGACTGGAACGTCATCTTCCTGCTGCTGGGCATGATGATGATCGTGGGCGTGCTGCGCCGCACGGGACTGTTCGAGTTCCTGGCGATCTGGGCGGTCAAGCGCGCCCGCGCCAAGCCGTTCCGCGTCATGGTCATGCTGGTGGTGATCACGGCGGTGGCGTCCGCGCTGCTGGACAACGTCACCACCGTGCTGCTGGTCGCCCCCGTCACGTTGCTGGTGTGCGAGCGACTCAATCTGCCCGTCGCCCCGTTCCTGATCGCCGAGGTACTGGCCTCCAACATCGGCGGCATCGCCACCCTGGTCGGCGACCCGCCGAACATCATCATCGCCAGCCGCGCCGGCCTGAACTTCAACGACTTCCTCGTCCATCTCGCCCCGCTGGCCGTGATCCTGACCGCTGTTCTGGTGGTCATGTGCCGGTTCATGTTCCGCCGGGCGTTCGTCTACGACGAGAAGCTCGCGGCCGAGGTGATGGCGTTGAGCGAACGCGAGGCGATTCGCGACCGCAGGCTCCTCGTTCAGGGGCTGGCGGTGCTCGGCCTGGTGGTGGCCGCGTTCGTGCTGCACCCGGTCCTGCACTACGAGCCGAGCGTCGTGGCACTGCTCGGCGCCGGCCTGCTGGTCGCCATCAGCCCCGTCAAGACCAACGACGTGCTGGCCGATGTGGAGTGGCCCACCCTGGCGTTCTTCGCCGGCCTGTTCATCATGGTCGGCGCCCTGATCGAGACGGGCGTCATCAAGGAAGTCTCGTCCGCCCTGGCCGACGCCACCGGCGGCAACGCCCTGGGCGCCACCATGCTGCTGCTCGGCGCCTCCGCCGTGCTGTCGGGCATCGTGGACAACATCCCGTACGTCGCGACGATGGCCCCCATCACCGCCGACCTGGTCCACACCGTGGGCGACACCCACGGGCACGTCCTGTGGTGGGCCCTGGCCGTAGGCGCCGACCTGGGCGGTAACGCCACCGCGATCGGCGCCTCCGCCAACGTCGTGGTCCTGGGCATCGCGGAACGCAACCGCACCCCGATCAGCTTCTGGACCTTCACCCGCTACGGCGCCCCCGTCGCGGCCGTCACCATCGCCGTCTCCGGCCTCTACATATGGCTCCGCTACTTCGCCCTCGCCTGAAAGATCAGTCAAGCGACGGCAACCGAGGTACCCAGCCCGCAGCCCCTCCGCACCATCCACCCCAGGCAGGCCCCATTGAACGCCACTCTCCTCTGGACGATCCTGGCGATCTGCAGCGCCGTTCTGCTGCCGGTCGGCGTCCTACTGACCACCGGCACCCCGCTGCCCCGGCTGGCACCGTTCTGCACTCGGCGCCGGATGCTCGGCGTGTGCGCGCTGCGGTATTACGGGGCCGCGGCGGTCACCACCGTGGCGCGCCTCGTTCACGCCCACACGGACACCCTCCTGCTCTGCACCGGCATCGGCATAGCCATGACGCACGCGGCACTGACCCTCACCACCATCGCCTCCACCGTAGGACCCCGGTCCGCTCGCGCCCTGCCGTGACCCGACAGAGCCATCCGGACCGGCGCAGCCACAAGGAGATCACCATGCCGGAACGAGGATGGAAAGCGTGGCGCGCAGCCCGCGCCCTGCGCCGTATCGTCCATGTCCACCGCAATGACCGCGAACGCCTCGTCGTGAGCCTGCACGGAGAGATCAACCACGCCAACGCCGCACCGATCGGACAACTGCTGGCGGCGCTCCTGCAGGCTTCACCCACCGAGGCACACCTCGACTTCGTGCAGGTCCCCCGCCTGGGCACGGCAGCAGCCTCGCTGTTCTTCCCCCTGATGGCCGCCGCCCGCTCCCACCGCACTACCCTCATCGTCCACCGCGCCGACCCATCGTTGCGCGCCGCGCTCCACGAACTCGGCCTCGACCGAACGGGACTGTCCTACAGCGGCGATCCCATCTGACGCCGTTCGCCGATCGGCGCGGGGGCAGCGTCTGGAGGCGCGTCACAGCCGTGTCATGATCTCGCTGGCGTCCGGCGTGGGTCCGGCGCGCGGGAGAGAGATCATGAACCCCTACCTTGCTCTGCCCCTTCTCCTCATAGCGTCGCTCATCGCCGCCGCGGGCTTCGCGGCGGTCACCCGTGGCTGGGTGCTGCCCAGGAATCGGCGCCACATCCGCAACCCTCGTCTCTACGGCTGGGGCCAGCTCATAGTGGCCTTCGCTCTGTGCTGGCAGCTTGTCTTCGGCATGCCGAGCCGCGATCCCGAAACCCGGGCGTGGGGAACCCTGACCGGCGCGGTGATGCTTGTTGCCGGATTTATCGTCGCGTTGATGGGCCAGCTCACGAGTAGTAGACGCAAAGGCAACAGCACGCGGTAGGAGAGTGCTGTGGCAGACCACGCGCGATCGCGCTGAGCAGACAGTATGGAGCAGATGGAACTCCCGTCGTGCGGGTAGGTGGTGTGCACCGGCCTCGTAGGCAGGACAGTGTCCGGCCTCCGGGCACAGCCGGTGCGGCCAGGAACAGGATGCACGAGAACACGGTGATGCCGATCCGCAGCCAAGTCATAGGCGATGAAGCCCCTCTCGCCGTGTCGAGGCATCCGAAACGGCTGATGTCCCTGAAGACCGGGCGCAGCACCGATGCAGCCTGGTGGCAGCCCGGCATCCGGTCATCGCCCGGCCCGATGAGAGAAGCAGGGTGAGGGCCGCTTGGTAACTCGGCGGGATCCCGGTGCTGCTACTGCCGAGCCGGGTCAGCTGGGCGATGTGGGCGCTCAGGGTTCACGCGCACGGTCAGGCAGCCCCCGCCGAACTCGTCCCCAGAGCGCCATCCGGCCCGGACTGTTCGGCACCGCCCATCTCCTGAGTGAAGGCCAACGGGTCGCTGTCGAATCCGCGGGTCATCTCGTGGAACTCCCACTCGCCGGAACTCAACCTGCTGAACTCCGCGACCGTGGTGGCGGTGGAGCTCGCAACCAGCGTGAAGTCGGTCGCCAGCAGTTCGGTGTATCCCTCAACGACCACTACGGCGGCGTTCTCGATGGCACTGAAGGTGCGACGCCCGCCGTCCTGATGGATGACCACCCCCACCACGACACGCCCGTAGGAGGATGACAGCCGGTCGAGTTCCAGCACCATGACCTCGACGAAGCCGAAACCCTGTCCGGTCTGGCTGTGCCGGGTCATGTTGATGGTGCCGTCCGGTGATCTGCTGTCGTAGTGAACGACATATACCGGCCGCCCGTGAAGGTCGTCCAGGGAGTAGGTCGCAGCGATGATGTCGAGATGCCGGGGCGGTTCCCCGAAGGGGCTGGGGTCCCACTTGAGTCTCACATCGATCTTTCGGAGCCCCTTGTTCACGCTGCTCACCGGACGCTGCCTCCCCGCTCCCGACCCCCGCGGGACCCACCTGGCCCCACCCTTCAATTATGGTTCGTGACGAGCCACTTGATACTTCGTTAACGCTTCTGTGCCAGGGCTGCCCAAGCATCGGCCCTGGTCATCATTCCGTCGCTCGTCCAGGATCCGGCCGATTGCGGCGGGCTCGGGGTCCCTGGCCTGTCCGTTTGGTTGTCAGTGCGCGTCACACCCCTGTGGACCGTCTTCCCGGTCGGCGAGACCGTGCAGGTGGGCGCGGCCTCACCTGACCTGAGCCTGTCCGGGCCGGGCGAGTTCGACCTCTTCGGGCGGGCGATCCCCACCCGACTGCGGTTCGAACTCCCCATCCGTTCTCTGCTGCGGCTGACAGGCATCTGATGTCGGCGTCTCTACAGCGGCCTTTTGGACACCCGATGCCTTCTCACGTCCAACGTCCGCACCAGCCCGTCGAGACCCAGGAGAGCGTGTGGCGCAGTGGGAGATATCGGAGCATTATCTCGAGGGGTAGGCCAGTATCTTGGCCGAGGTGTGCCTGACGGGCCGTCGGCTGGCCCGTGACGAGCTCGAATCGGCACATGCCGTCCGGTCGCCGAGGGTCCCGCCGTGAACGACGACACGGACCCCATCACCCGTCGGGTGGCGGGCGCGCTGATCAGCCGGTTCGGCGATAGCGGGGTTCTACTCACCACGAAGGAGGGCCGGCCGGTCTGCATCGCCCCGGGCGATCAGGCGGATGTCCTGGCCCATTTCGATCAGCAGCCGTAGGCGGCTTCGCCCGGCGGACCTGCTGCTTCCCGGTTCTGACCGGTGACCGGCAGGCAATGGCAGATCTCGTGCAGAGCACCCTGGGGCCGTTCCTGCAACCACGTGGCGGAGCCGGCCATTCCTGGAGACACTGACCGTGTACTTCGAAGCGGGCTGTGTCTCGGCCGAGGCCGCGCGGCACCTCG
The DNA here is from genome assembly GCF_010548325.1 of Streptomyces sp. SID13666. Classification (NCBI taxonomy): domain Bacteria; kingdom Bacillati; phylum Actinomycetota; class Actinomycetes; order Kitasatosporales; family Streptomycetaceae; genus Streptomyces; species Streptomyces sp. SID13666. The sequence continues at coordinate 20,849 of NZ_JAAGLX010000020.1, forward strand.
GCTTGAGCGTTCGTGCCCTGACTTACCGACTTGACCGCATCCGCCAACTCACCGGCTCCGACCCCGCCGAGCCGATGCATCGCTACACCCTGCAGGCCGCCGTGATCGGGCCCGGTTGCTGGACTGGTCGATTGAGGAGATCCAGTCGGACCCCAGCGCATGATCCGTACCCGGACGGGGTGGCCGCAGGACACCGCCTTGCGGCACTGTACGGAGGTGCTGAACCTCCCGAACCAGCTCCCTCCCGCAAATCACGTCGGCCACATGGTGGTGTGCGGCGACGACGCGCTCGCGTACCGGCTCGTTCACGAGCTCAGCGGCGTTTACGGAACGCACGTCACCGCCCTCGTGTCATCCCTGGAGCGCAACCATGCTCCGCGGATCGCCGAACTCGGCCTGCTTCCCGGTGTGTCGGTGACCGTCCTGGAGGCACTCGACCCGGACGAGGCCACGCTGCGCGCGGCAGGTGTGGATCGGGCGGTGGCAGTGGCGCTGACGTACGGGGACGACCAGACCAATATTCACGCCGCTTTGCGGGCCCGGCGCCTCAACCCGGACGTGCGCCTGGTGATCCGCATGTTCAACCGCAAGCTCGGCCGGCATCTCGGCGAGATGTTGGAGCGGGCTTCCGCGGCCCGGTCCCCTCAGCCGAGGCGGTCCGACATTGACGCGTCCATCACGGTGCTGTCCGATGCCGACACCGCCGCACCGGCCCTGGTCGCCGCGGCGGTCGTCGGCAGCAGTAAGGTCGTCCAGGCTGATGGCCTGCTGTTGCGCGCCGCCGAGCGCCCGGTGGGCAGCGAGGGAAGTCGCCCGCACTTGTGCACCCTGGCCCTGCTGCCGGACCCGGTCACCGACCTCAGCCGTGACGACCCCGGCTCTGATCCGCAACTGTTGCCTGACGACGCGGCGGTGAATGCCGCGGACGGCGGTCGCAGCCGGGTGGTACTGGAGGCGATCACGCGACGGCCCGGGCCCCCGGTGCCCCGCAGGCGGCTGCCGCGCGGGCTGCCGATGCGGGAGCTGTTCTCGAGGCGGTTGCGTTGGACCGTCGCTGGGCTGGCCATTTTGCAGGGGCTTTTCGCTGTCCTGACGTGGCAGGTGAGCGGTGGGGCGCCTTTGCGGGCAGCGTACTTGTCGATGCTCGACCTGCTGAGTCTGGGCGATCCGGCGCTCGGTGAGCCGACCGGGCGGCAGGTGCTGCAGTTGCTGTCCGGCTTGTCAGGGATGGCACTGCTGCCGGTGCTCTTCGCGATCGTCGTCGAGGCGTTGGGCGCGTTCCGTAACGCGACCGCGCTGCGGCTGCCGCCGCGCGGACTGTCAGGGCACATCGTGCTGCTGGGTCTCGGCAAGGTCGGCAGCCGGGTGCTGGACCGGCTGCACGCCCTGGACATCGATGTGGTGTGCGTCGAGCAGGACCCGCAGGCCCGCGGTGTCGTGCTCGCTCGCTCTCTTCGGGTGCCGGTGATCATCGGAGACGCGACGCAGGAAGGTGTACTGGAGGCGGCGAAGATCGGTCGCAGCCGTGCCCTGCTGGCCTTGACCAGCAGCGACAGCACCAACCTGGAGGCGGCCCTCTACGCGCGCGAGAGCAAGGCCGAACTGCGGGTGGTGATGCGACTGTTCGATGACGAGTTCGCCACCGTCGTCTCCCGGACTTTGCGGGCGTCCTACCCCCAGGCCACCACCCGCAGCCGCAGCGTCTCCACCCTGGCCGCCCCGGCCTTCGCCGGAGCGATGATGGGCCGCCAGATTCTGGGCGCCATCCCGATCGAGCGGCACGTCCTGCTCTTCGCCGCTGTCGACGTGCGGGGACTGCTCGAACTGGAGGGCCGTACCATCGCCGAAGCCTTCCAGCCCGGCGCCTGGCGCGTCCTGGCGCTTGACCTGGCCGAGCCGGCGGAACGCCGCCCCGACCTGTCCGCCACACCGGAGAACGGACCCGCAGCGCGAGAGCCGGAACTCGCCTGGGAAGTTCCCTCGGGCTACGTTCTGCGCCCCGAGGACCGTGTCGTCCTTGCAGCCACCCGCCACGGCCTCGCCCGCCTTTTGCGCCACGCCGGCCAGAGCGCACACAGCACAAGCTGAAGCCCCGCACCGCGACTCACCCCGGACTCTCCATGGCCGGTCGATAGAGCCAGTCGCCGCGGACAAGGCGATCGACGCCATCACGTGGCCTTGCACGCGCGTGGCGGGTCGTCAGGGTGATGTCGGAATGTCGTAAGGAGTCGCTGACGCTCGCGGACGGCCGCTACGGCATACGGTCATCTGGATACTTTGAGTGACCGAGAAGGGGCAGAGATGGACGATGAGCAGGATGCGAACCTTCCTCCCCTTCCGCGGCCTTCGGGGGGCGGCCCCAGCAGTTCTGGAGATGGTGCTGCTGAGCAGTCGGCTGCTGAACCGACCTCATCCGAGCCTGTGAGTCGGTACGATGACGAAGCCTCCGCCCCTACTCCCGCCGACGCCCCGGAGCCGACGCCCGAGCAGCCTGGCCGTTTGCGGGCGCTGCTTGCGGCCGGCCCGCCGCCGGGTCCTGCCCGGCCGGGGTTCTGGCGCAGCCCGTTGCGCGGTCCGTGGCTGACGTCGGTGTTCGGGCTGATCCTGCTCGTGGGTATCTCGGTGCTCTTCGTGACCGGGCTGCTGTCCTACGCCGCGTACAACCCGGACCTGTCTCCGGTCAATGACCAGACCCCGGACAAGGGCATTCTGGGGTTCTACCTGTTCTCCTGGCCGACGCACCCGTACTGGCTCTACCGCCTCCTGCAAGGTGTGCACGTCACGCTGGGGGTGGTGCTGATCCCGATCCTGCTGGCCAAGCTGTGGTCGGTGATCCCGAAGCTGTTCTCCTGGCCGCCGGTGCGCTCGGTCAGTCATGCGCTGGAGCGATTGTCGCTGCTGCTCCTGGTGGGCGGCGCGCTGTTCGAGTTCATCACGGGCATTCTCAACATCCAGCTGCACTACATCTTCCCCGGCTCCTTCTACACCCTGCACTTCTACGGGGCGTGGGTGTTCATCGGCGCGTTCGTCGTCCACCTCGCCTTCCGCATTCCGACCATGGTCCGCGCCCTGCGCAGCCGCCGGATGCGCACCGAGTTGCGCACCCCGCTGGAGCGGACCGAGTCCGAACCCGCGGACGAGACAGGTCTGGTCTCACCGCGGCCGGCCCCGCCGACGATGTCGCGACGCGGCGCGCTGGGCATGGTGGGCCTGGGATCCGCGACCCTGCTCGTCGTCACGGCCGGGCAGAGCATCGGCGGACCCTGGCGCCGCACCGCACTGCTCGCCCCACACGGCGGCCCCAACCCCGGCTCGGGCCCTGGAGGGTTCCAGATCAACAAGACGGCGGCCGATGTCGGCATCCGGGCCCGTGACATCGGGCCGGAGTGGCGACTGACCGTGCGCGCCGGCACCCGTCAGATCGTCCTCACCCGGGCCCAGGTCCTGGCGTTGCCGCAGCACGGAGCCTCGCTGCCGATCGCATGCGTGGAGGGGTGGTCCACCGACAACCAGGACTGGTCCGGCGTGCGGCTTGCCGACCTGGCAGCCCTCGTCGGCCTGCACACCAGCCCGCCGGACGTCGCGGTGGAATCCGTACAGCGCGGCGGCGCCTTCCGGTCAACGGTGCTGCGAGACAACCAGGTCCGCGACTCCCGCTCGCTGCTGGCACTGCGGGTCAACGGAGCAGACCTCACCCCGGACCACGGCTACCCCGCCCGGATCATCGTCCCCGCCAACCCCGGCGTGCACAACACCAAATGGGTCACCCGCCTCACCTTCGGAGGCACCCTGTGAAAAGCCTCCGCGCCCGGTACGGCGCTTCCCCCCTGCACCTGCTGCTCGTCCTGTGCTCCTTCGCCCTCACCGCGTACGCCGGGATCCGGCTACTCCAAGGCGACACGCTCCGCATCGCGATCTGGTTCGTGGGCGCGGCCCTCATCCACGACCTGGTGCTGCTCCCGCTCTACACCCTCACGGACCGCGCAACCCAAGCCCTCGTCGGCTCCCGCGGCGGTGCCGGGAGACACGACCGGCCCCGGACGACGTGGATCAATTACCTTCGCGTGCCGACCTTCGTCGCTCTGCTCCTGCTGATCACCTGGTACCCCTTGATCCTCAGCAAGGTCCCCGGTTACCAGCTGGCCACGGGCCTCCCCGCGGACGTGTTCCTCGGCCGCTGGCTGCTCATCACCGCCGCCCTCTTCGCCGCCTCGGCCCTCTGCCTGATCACCTCGATGCGGCGCCACCGCACCCCGCGTACCGAGCCACGTACGCAGACCAAGGGAGCAGGTGAATCGTCAGATTCCTCTCCATCCGCGAAACCTGGCCACAAGGCCTCACCAGAACAGAAGGAGCCTGAGAGCGACACCTGAGACATTTGTCCGGCTCCAGCTGCACTGGGCACGAGGCAACTCCGGTAGGTATGAGAGGGAGCGTGGTGACGGCCGGGTTCCGGGACTCTGGTGGTTCAGTTGACCGCACCGGATGTGACAGTTGACGTCCGTGTTTCGTAAGGATCGAATGGCCGGAATGTCGGCCTCGGATTCGTAGGGTGAGGAGCGTGACCAACCCACCGACACCGCCTGTCGACGTCGTACTGCCGTGCCTGGACGAGGCCGGTGCCCTGCCCTGGGTGCTGGAGCGCATTCCGTCCGGCTGGCGGGCGATCGTCGTCGACAACGGCTCGACCGACGGCTCCGCCGACCTGGCCGCCTCCCTCGGCGCGACGGTGGTCCGCGAGCCGGTCCGGGGCTTCGGCGCCGCCTGCCACGCCGGACTGCTCGCCGCGACCGCCGACATCGTCTGCTTCTGCGACTGCGACGCCTCGCTCGACCCCGCCCTGCTGCCGTCCGTCGCGGACCCGGTGCTGCGGGGTGATCTCGACCTGGTGCTCGGCCGCCGCCGGCCGACCACCCGCGGCGCCTGGCCGCCGCACGCCCGGCTCGCCAACCTCGAACTGGCCCGGCTGATCCGCCGCCGCACGGGCCTGCGGCTGCACGACCTCGGCCCGATGCGGGCCGCCCGGCGGACCGCGCTGCTGGGCCTGGAGCTGGCCGACCGCCGGTCCGGCTACCCGCTCGAAATGCTGGTCCGCGCCGCCGACGCCGGCTGGCGGATCGCCGAGACCGACGTCCCGTACGCGCCCAGGACCGGCCGCTCCAAAGTGACCGGCACCTGGCGCGGGACCTGGCACGCGGTCCGCGACATGAGCGCCGTGCTGCGGCAGCCCCCGATCGGCGCGCCCAGGGACGAGCGGACCGCCGCGGTCGCTCAGGCCGCACGATGACGGGCGCTCCCGGCGTGACGACGCTGCTGGTGATCGCGAAGGAGCCGGTGCCGGGGCGGGTCAAGACCCGCCTCACGCCGCCGTACTCGCCGCGGCAGGCCGCGGCACTGGCCGAGGCGGCGCTCGCCGACACCCTGGACGCGGTGCTGCGCGCCCCGGCCCGGCGGCGGGTGCTGGTGCTCGACGGCGCGCCCGGCCCGTGGCTGCCGCCGGGCTTCGACGTCGTTCCGCAGGGGGCCGGTGGCCTGGCCGAACGGCTCGCGGCGGCGTTCGCCGGCTGTACGGGGCCGACCCTGCTGGTCGGCATGGACACCCCGCAGCTCACCCCGGCCGTGCTGGAGCCGGCGCTGCGGCCGGACGGCTGGCTCGGCTGCGACGCGTGGTTCGGTCCCGCGGCGGACGGCGGCTTCTGGGCGCTCGGCCTCGCCGAGCCGGATCCCCTGTTGTTCCCCGGAGTGCCGATGTCGACGGACCGCACGGGCGAGATCCAGCGCCGCCGTCTCACCGACGCCGGGCTGCGGGTCCGTGACCTGCCAGTACTGCGCGATGTGGACACCGCGTCCGACGCCGCCGAGGTCGCCGCCGCCGCACCCGGCTCGCGCTTCGCCGCCGCACTGCGGGCAGCCGAGCTCAGCCCGGAAGGCGCGCTGACGGCCCCGGGCCTCGCCGTCGCCGGCCGGACGGAGGCCCGATGACGGCGGTGGACGGCGCGACCGCGACGATCGCGCAGCGAACCGGTGCCCCCGTCCCAGCCCCCGCGCCCTGGATCGACGATCCGTACGCGCACGCGATCCGCTACGGGCGGGGGCCGCTGTTCCTGCGCAGGGCCGACGGCTGGCTGCTGCCGCTGGACGTGGAGCGCTGGTGCGCGGCGCCGGACGCCGCCGACATCGCGCTGCTGTACCGGTGCCGGCGCGGCCCGGTGCTCGACATCGGCTGTGGTCCCGGCCGTCTGGTGGCGGCGATCGCGGCCACCGGGGTGCCGGCCCTCGGGGTCGATGTCAGCCCGGCGGCCGTGGCCCGCACCCGGGACAGCGGCGGGGCGGTGCTGTGCCGTTCGGTCTTCGACCGGCTGCCCGCGGAAGGCCGCTGGGGCACGGCGCTGCTGATCGACGGCAATGTCGGCATCGGCGGCGACCCCCGCGCCCTGCTGGCCCGGGTCGGCGAACTGGTCGCCCCCGGTGGCCGGTTGCTCGTCGAGGCGGCGGCCTACGACGTCGACGAGCGCTTCACCGTACGGGTGCAGGACGGCCGGGGCCGGCACGGCCGGGACTTCCCGTGGGCCCGGCTGGGTGCGGCCGCCCTGCGGTCGGCCGCCGACAGCACCGGCTGGACGCCGGTCGAGGAGTGGTCCGTGGACGGCCGCCACTTCGTGGAGCTGTGGCGGGCTGACGTTCCGCATCCCGCACACAAGAACACCGGACAAAACCGATGAAACTGGGCACGCCTTACGGATCGCGGACGCGGGGCCCGGCGGGAGCCCGCCGGGTGCTTCCGCCTGCCACGGTGGGCGGTGTGGGAGTCCGCACTGTATGCACCTCAGTCCTCGTCGCCGTGCTGACCGCCGTCGTCGCCGTCACCATTCGCTCAGGAGGTTCCGAGGCGGACCCGCGCCACCTTCTGTACTGGTACGCGGCGGCCTGGGTGCTGTTCGCCGGAGCCGTATGGGCGGTCCGCAAGGTGCCCGTGCGCGCCGCCGTGGTCCTGGTGCTCGCCAGCAGCGCCGCGCTGTCGCTCGCGGCGCTGAGCGGGCCGCCGCGCACCAGCAGCGACATGTACCGCTACGCCTGGGACGGCAGGGTGCAGGCCGCGGGCATCTCCCCGTACGCCCATCCGCCCGCCGCGCCGGAACTGGCCGGGCTGCGCGACCGCTGGCTCTTCCCGCCCGGCCAAGTGTGCATTCCCCCGGATCTCCACCCGCTCGGCGGCGGCTTCTGCACGCTGATGAACCGGCCTGGTGTGAACACCATCTACCCGCCGGTGGCGGAAGGCTGGTTCCTCGCCGTTCACGCGCTGTCGCCCGACGGCGCCCGCCACAAGCCGACCCAGATCGCGGGCGCGCTGCTGGCCGTCGGGACCAGCGCCGCCCTGCTCCTCGTCCTGCGGCGGCGCGGCGATCCACGGCGCGCGGCGCTGTGGGCCTGGTGTCCCGCGGTGTCCTTCGCGGCCGTCAACGACGCGCATGTCGACACGCTCGGCGTGCTGCTGACCGTGCTCGCGCTCGGCACGTCCGTCCTGCCGCGCCGCGGCGCGCTGCTCGGCGCGGCCATCGCCGTCAAACTGCTGCCCGCGGTCGTCCTGCCGGGCGCCCTCGCCCGCCGCGGCCCCCGCGACGCCGCGCGCGTCCTGGTGCCCGCCGTGCTGGTGATCGCGCTCGCCTATCTGCCGTACATCCTGACCTCCGGCTTCGGCGTCCTCGGCTACCTGCCGGGCTATCTGCAGGAGGAGGGGTACGAATCAGGCAGCGTCCGACGGTTCGCACTGCTGCGGCTGTTCCTCCCGGACTCCGTCGCCGCCCCGCTCGCGGTGATCCTGATCGCGCTGACCGCCCTCTACGTCATGCGCCGCGGCGACCCGGAACGGCCGTGGAGCGGCGCGCTGCTCGTCACCGGCACCGCGCTGCTCCTGACCTCGCCCTCCTACTACTGGTACGCCCTGCTGGTGATCGCGCTGGTCGCGCTCGACGGCCGCTGGGAATGGCTCGCCGTCCCCCTCGCGGGCACCGCGCTCTACATCGGCAACGCCATGGGCGCGCACGGCAGTTGGCTGCAGTCCTGGTCCTACGGGACCGCCGCGGTGACCGTCCTGGCGAGCGCAGCGCTGCGGGCGTATGGCGAGAGGCAGCGGTCCAGAAATGCCGTAGCGGCACGTCGCACTGCTGCTCCGGTGGTCGGTGATGTCCCTGCCACCAGTACCCCGGAACCCACAGCCCGGAGGTGAGAGCCCGGCGTCGATGTTCGACGCTCGTTGTCGCAATGTCGCTAGGGGAACGGAGTTGACGGAGTGTTGGTTGATCGCGCTGCTTGGGCCAGAGCCTGTTGGTCCGCGAGGGCGATCGCCAGTTCTCCGGCCGCAGTGGGGTGCAGTGGGGCGTCCGCGTCTGGTCCTTGAACGAAGGACTGGTCGCTGCAGAGCCGGTGCCCGTCGAAGTGCTGCTGGACGTCGATGAATCCGAAGGTCTGCGCTCCCTCGCGGAGGACGGCGTTGAGGTCCGACAGCCGGGACTCCAGAACCTTCGCCTTGTCGGCGGTGATGCCTTGGTCGGCCAGGCAGCCCACGTCGTCTCCGAAGGGGTTGTAGTACTCGTTGATGAGGACCGTGGGATGCTGAGGCAAGGCCGCCAAGTTCCCGAGCAGCGTGTAGTAGTCGTAGGCGAATGACGCGATCTGCTGATGGAAGTAGGCGGTTGACGCACGGTCGCCGCAGGCATCTGCCGCTGCGCACACGGCTGCCAGGGCCGACCAGTGCACATCGTTGGCCCCGACGCTCACGATGACGACCGATGCTTTCGGGGACCGTACGACCGCGGACAGTTGGGGCGGAGCTTCGCTGGCCCCGGCTTTCTGTGTGCCGAGCAGGCCCTCCCTGATGGTGGCGCTGCTGCAGGCCGCGTTCAAGGTGTTCCAGCCGTTGACCTCACCCAGGCGCACGGCGTAGGCGTCCTTGCTGCGCCGGCATGCCCGGTCCAGCGTGCTGGGATGGTCGACCAGGGGATTGCCGTCTCCCGCTGCGGTCGAATCCCCAATGATGACGGCCTCGATCCCCGGCATAGTGGGGCCGCCCGTTGCTGCTGTTGCCGGGGGACTCTTGCCGACCAGGTCCTCAATCGATCGCACCTGCCGCAGCGCCCGCGGTGTGGACGCCGCCAGGAGGTAGACGCCCGCTGCGTTCAGTGCGCATACCCCCACTACGGTGCCGGCCAGTATCTTGATCATCCACGCTCGCGAGGAGCGCCGAAGCCCTGCAACTGCCACGGCCATGAGCGCCGCGAAACCGGCCGCGATCAGCGTCTGCCACAGGAGGTAGCGTGCCCAGCCCGAGGTCAGGGCTCGGCTGAGGTCTGTCTCGACATTCTGTTGGCCGCCCGGCTGGGTGACGGCGTTGGTCTGGGCGTTCAACGTGATCTGCGCGAGCTTGAGACGCGGCCGGATGGGTCCGTCGAACTGCGGCTTGGTCGCGATCACTTCACCGAAGAGATCAAGCTCGCCCGGCCCTGACCAGTGCAGATCCGGTGCTGCCGCGCCTACCTGCACTCTCTGTCCCACTCCGGAAACCGACTGGAGCGGCGTCACTCGCACTGAGAGCCAGATAGACAGGGCGGCGATGCAGGCGAATGCTCCTGCGTACCCCATCGCGGCCGTGGCCCGCCGGCGCCAGAGCCGCATGGTGTTCCCCCTGCTCACCCAGCTCCACTGATCGATACCCGCCACCTCCAACTCTGTGACGTCCGGTCGCTGGAAGGCGCGGGCCCGGTCCGTCCTGTTGTGACGCTGACCCCCACGCTAACGCGCTTGGCCCTATCGGTAGCGAAGGGCCTGAACCACCCGAATCCGGGTAGTCGGCCCCCAGGCTACTTTGCACTGTGCAAATATGGTGACCGCGGTGAGACCGGACGCAAGGAGAACAGGCACCTACGGCCGTACGCCCCGTTTGCGGCCCTGTTCCCAACAGCTGCGGTCCGCATGATCGGACGCGTCGGTGACGACGCGGGCCAGGAGGAAGACCTTGGATCGGACGGCGCCGCCCCAACGCCAATTCCTACTTGTGGCCATACCGTTCGCCGCGATGGCCATCGTCGCGGGCGTCGATCTGCTGGCAGGTCCGGACGTGGGATTTCTGCCCTTGTTCTCCCTGGGGCCGGCCTTCGCGTGCGCAGCGGGAACGGTGCGCAGAGCCTTGCTGGTGGGTGGCCTGGCCTGGGTACTGTGTCTGAGCGTGGCTTCCTATGACGGCCTGCTGCTGTCGCATCGGGTGACGGTTGCGCTGGCCTCGACTCTGGGCGTCACTGCGGCAGCTGCTCTGGCTGCCTCCATCCGACGTCGTCACGAACATGAGTTGGCGGATGTGCGTTCGGTCGCCGAAGTCGCCCAGCGCGTCCTGCTGCGCCCGGTGCCACGATATGCGGGGCACATGCGTATCGCGGTGTCGTACACCTCGGCTGCCGCCGAGGCCCGAATCGGCGGAGACCTCTACGAAGTCGTGCCCCTGGGTGCGGGCGCTCGGGTCATCGTCGGTGACGTGCAGGGCAAGGGGCTGGAGGCCGTGGAGACCGCAGCTGTGGTCCTCGGCGCGTTCCGTGAGGCAGCGCCCGAAAGCATGTCACTCGCCGTGGTCGGTGACCGGCTGGAGCGCTCCTTGAACCGGCGCTTGGAGGGAGAGGAGTTCGTGACTGCGGTACTCGCTGAGATCGGCGAGGACCACAGTGTGCTCATGCTCAACTACGGCCACCCGGCGCCGCTGCTGCTGCGAGCAAATGGCACGGTTCAGTTCGCCGAACCCGACAGCTACGCCGCGCCCCTGGGGCTCGCCTCCCTGGGGCCTCCGAGTCCTACGCCGTACAAGATCGAATTGGCCCAGGGGGACCAGATGCTCCTCTATACCGATGGAGTCAGCGAAACCCGCGATGAGCGCGGAGAGTTCTACCCCTTGGCCGAACGGGCCCATCTGCTGGATGAGCTCGACCCCGAGACCGCGCTCGAGGCCCTTCGGCTCGATCTGGTCGCCTACGCGCATGGGCCCTTGCGTGACGACGCCGCGATGCTGCTGCTGCGTCATCGCGATGTGCCTGGAGTTCGCCACTGAGATGGCCGCTCGGGCGCCGCCGCGGGCGGGGTTGATCGACTCACGGGGCGGCCGGAGGGCGCGCGGCGGCCTGGAGCCGGCGTCGCAGGGTGGCGGCGAAGTCCTCGGCGCGCGAGAGCTGGACCCGTAGGTCGGCGATGCGGTCTTGGGCGGCCTGCTCGTAGCCGCGCACCTGTTCCAGCAGTCTCTCCCGTTCCCCGGGCCCAACGGGCGTGTCGGTGTCGAGGCGGTCGGTGGCTTCCAACAAGTCGCGCATCTGGTCGAGGGCGAAGCCCAGCGGCTTCATCCGGCGGATCACCATCAGGCGGGCAACGTCGGTTTCGGTGTAGAGCCGGAAGCCGCCCTGGGAGCGAGCGGAGGGGGCGACGAGGCCGGCTTCCTCGTAGTGGCGGATGGTCCGCAGGGACAGTTCGGTTCGGGTCGCTACCTCGCCGATCTGCATGTGTTCGGATTCCACGCCCGTCATCCCTGGCCTTTCGCGTCCACAGATTCACTTCGAAGTCGGCGTCCCGGCAATCCCTACTCTAACGTTAGGGTAGAGTTAAGGAGTGCGGAGGCGACATGCGTGCCCCCGCCGACCTGCGGCCTTCGAGTCTACGGGCGGGCTGCCCGCCCGTCGGGGCCAATGGCGTGCCCGCGAAGCCCGCTGAGCAGGAGATGCAGCGCGCGACAGCCGCAGGTGCCCGCGTTGTCTTCCGCCTTTCGTGCCACCCCCTCCGTGCTCACCGAGATGACCGGGGCCTTGAAGCCGGCCCCAATCCGGCCCGTCCGCCTTCGCTCACCGCCTCCAGGCGATCCGCGGAGGGCCGTCTTTGAGTACGCGTTCACATTCTCGCGCGCCCGGCCGGTCGCGCCCGAGCACGACAGGTGCCTACCGACTTGCAGACGTCCCTGATCACCGCTGCCGCGCGCCTGCGCGTCTCCCGCCCTGCCTGGCTGTCGCCGAAGGTCGCCCGCACCGAGGCGATCGCCGGCCTCGTTGTCGCGCTCGCGCTGATCCCCGAGGCGATCTCGTTCTCGATCATCGCCGGTGTCGACCCGAAGATCGGTCTGTTCGCGTCCTTCACGATGGCCGTGACCATCGCGATCGTCGGCGGGCGCCCCGCGATGATCTCCGCCGCCACCGGGGCCGTCGCCCTGGTCATCGCTCCTCTGAACCGCCAGCACGGCCTGGGATACCTCGTTGCCTGCGTCATCCTTGCGGGCGTCTTCCAGCTCGTCCTGGGCGCGTTGGGCGTCGCCAAGCTCATGCGGTTCGTGCCGCGCTCGGTGATGGTCGGCTTCGTCAATGCCCTGGCCATCCTTATCTTCACGGCGCAGATTCCCAACATGGTGGACGTGCCATGGGTGGTCTACCCGCTCGTTGCGGGTGGCTTGGCCCTCATGGTGCTGTCCCCGCGGATCACCAAGGTGATCCCGGCGCCGCTGGTGTCGATCGTGATCCTGACCGCCATGACGGTGGGCGCCGGCATCGCCGTGCCGAGCGTGGGTGACAAGGGCAAGCTGCCCTCGTCCCTGCCGGTGCCGGGCCTGCCGGACGTGCCGTTCACCGCCCATACTTTGACGATCATCGCGCCTTACGCGCTCGCCATGGCGCTGGTGGGCCTAATGGAGTCGCTGATGACCGCCAAACTCGTCGACGACATCACCGAGACCCGCTCGAACAAGACCCGCGAATCGATCGGCCAGGGCATCGCCAACATCGTCACCGGCTTCTTCGGCGGTATGGGCGGTTGCGCCATGATCGGCCAGACCATGATCAATGTGAAGACGTCCGGGGCCCGCACCCGACTGTCCACCTTTCTTGCGGGCGCCTTTCTGATGGTGCTGTGCATCGGCTTCGGCCCTGTCGTCTCGGACATCCCCATGGCCGCGTTGGTCGCCGTGATGGTCCTTGTCTCCTTCGGCACCTTCGACTGGCACTCCATCGCTCCCCGGACGCTGCAGCGGATGCCCGCCGGCGAGATCACCGTCATGGTGATCACCGTGGGCGTGGTCGTCGCGACCAGCAACCTCGCCATCGGCGTCGTCGTCGGTTCCGTCACCGCTATGGTCATCTTCGCCAAGCGCGTCGCCCACCTTGTCAACGTCTCCGCGGCTGCCGACCCAGATGGCACCAGCGTCGTTTACTCGGTCACTGGAGCCCTGTTCTTCGCTTCCAGTAACGACCTCGTCGGCCGCTTCGACTACAGCGGAGACCCGGACAGGGTCATCATCGATCTCACTGCCGCGCACATCTGGGACGCCTCCTCCGTCGCAGCCCTCGACGCCATCGAGACGAAATACCAGAAGCGCGGCAAGACAGTGGAGATCATCGGTCTCAACCAGCCCAGTGCCAAGATCCACGAAACCCTGAGCGGTGAACTCACCAGCCACTGAGGGCCTGCGCCGGCAGGGCGCCGAGTGTGTCGTGGGCTGAGTGCGGTGGCAGTGCGGTGCGCGGCCCCTGGCATGGGCGGCGTTTAGGTGGGAGGCGCGATCTCGCGCACCCGCCGGAGCCTTGCTGGTGGGAACCTCGGCCGTCTCACCAGCGTTGTTTGGTCAGGTAGGCGTTTTCGACGACAGGCGCGGTTCCCGCGCTGGATTGAGTAGGGGTTTGTATGGGTGTCAGCCTTGCTAAGGGCGGCAATGTCTCGCTGACCAAGGAAGCCCCGGGGCTGACGGCGGTCATCGTGGGACTGGGCTGGGACGCACGCAGCACCACCGGCGCCGATTTCGACCTCGACGCCAGCGCGCTGCTGGTCAACACGAGCGGCAAGGTCGCCTCGGATCAGCATTTCGTCTTCTACAACAACCTCAAGAGCCCGGATGGTTCTGTCGAGCACACTGGCGACAACCTCACGGGTGAGGGCGAGGGCGACGACGAGGCCGTCAAGGTCAACCTCGCCGCCGTCCCCGCCGACGTCGACAAGATCGTGTTTCCGGTCTCGATCCACGAGGGCGAGAGCCGTCAGCAGAGCTTCGGCCAGGTCCGCAACGCGTTCATCCGGGTGGTGAACCAGGCGGACAACAACGAACTGGCTCGTTACGACCTCACCGAGGACGCCTCCACCGAGACCGCGATGGTCTTCGGCGAGCTGTACCGCAACGGCGCGGAGTGGAAGTTCCGCGCCATCGGCCAGGGCTACGCCTCCGGACTGCGCGGCATCGCGCAGGACTTCGGCGTCAACATCTGACCTCAAGCCACACTGTGTCGGGGCCCGCGAACCACGCGGGCCCCGTTCGGCCGTTTCAACAACTTTTTGCACCTGAGGAGACGCCAGATGGCGCTGTGGGACAAGCTCAAGGAATCCGCATCCACGATGCAGGGCCAGCTCGAAGCGAAGAAGAACGACCTCAAGAGCGGGTCCTTCCGCGACGCGAGCATGGCCATGTGCGCGCTGGTGGCTGCTGCGGACGGTTCCATCGACCCCTCGGAGCGCCAGCGTGTCGCCTCGCTCATCGCGAGCAACGAGGTGCTGCGGAACTTCCCCGCCGACGACCTCCAGCGCCGCTTCAACGACTACCTGGCCAAGCTGACCGCCGATTTCGACTTCGGGAAGGTCAGCATCCTCCAGGAGATCGCCAAAGCGAAGAAGAAGCCCGCCGAGGCCCGTGCCGTGATCCAGATCGGCATCGTCATCGGTGGCGCCGACGGCGACTTCGACAAGAGCGAGCAGGGCGTCGTCCGCGAAGCCTGCTACGCCCTGGGCCTGCCGCCCGCGGAATTCGACCTTTAGCCACCAACAGGCCCGGCACGTCGGGCCTTGTCCAGCGTGAAGCGGCTGGTGTCATGCAGCAGTTGGTTGCACAGCCCCGCCGTGTCATGCATCTGTAGGTCACTCCCGAAGGACTCAGCGGCGTGCCTTGGCCCGGTCCAGGGCGGCGATGCCAACAGCGGCCAGGGCGATCTGGATGATCCATTCGATCCAGTCGACGCCCTTGGTGTCGTCCACCTTCAGCGCATGAGCGATGGCGGCACCGATGAACGCCGCCACGATGCCGACCAGAATCGTCCAGACGACCCCGACGTGCTGCCGGCCGGGCACGACGAGCCGGCCGATGATGCCGATGATGAGGCCGATGACGATGGCGCTGATGATGCCTGAGATCTCCATGACGTCCTCTCCTTGACGAAGCTCCTGTGGCCACGTCTGCCCGCCACCACCGCGGGCACGCAGTTTGGGCATCGGGCAATCCATGCGCTGCTCGGCTTGGCGCCGCAAAGGAATCGACCCGGCCTGGGCCGCAATCCACTCGATTGTCGGGGGACCGCCCGGACGGCGCCCCGATCCGCGTGATCCTGGACAACCTCGCCGCCCACAACCAATTGGCGCATCCGCCGTTGGGCGGCGAAGAACAGGATCGAGCTGTGCATCCCGCCGGCCTACGCCGCGTGGGCGAAACTGATCCCAGGACCCTGGACAGGTCACGGACCAGTGGCCACCAGCAGATCAACCACGTAGGTCTCTTCCACCGCCTCGTCGGGGAACATTTCGCTCAGTCGTCTGCGCTCCGCGTGGAGAAAGGCACGCCTGTCATCCTCGGCAAGGACAAGGAACGCCGAGCGGCTGCTGATGTTGGCAAGGTGTAGGTCGAGAGAGACCATACGGCTCCATCGCACCTGGCGGCGGGCGACCTGGAGCCCCGTCAGGCCCGCGAGCCGGACAGCTTCACTGTCGTCGGGACGTGCCTGAGAAGTGGGCTTCAGTCCGCAGTGGTGCGCGATCCGCCGGCGCTGCCCACGGATCCAGGGCACATCGAAGGCGGTGGTGTTCCACCAGATCGCGAGCGCACCGCCCGGAAGAAGGACCCGCAGCGCCTCCGGGACCGAGCGGGCAGTGTCGGTCCACTGCCAGGATTGCCCGTAGGCGATGAGGTCGTGGGAGGCGTCCGCGAAAGGGAGAGCGTTGCCGTCACCTCTGACGATCGGCACATCCGGGAGCATGGTGTGGAACTGCGCGGCCATGGCGTCGCCTGGCTCAACGCCGACCACGTGAGCCCCGCGCTCACGCAGTAGAGCGGTGGCGATTCCGGTGCCCGCGCCGACATCAGCGACGCGAGCTCCCGCCAGGGGGCGGGTCATGAACTGCTCGATGAAGTCGAAGAGCGCGGGTGGGTACGAAGGGCGGCTGGCCGCGTACTGGTCAGCGGCCGCGTTGAAGGAATGGGCTCGTGAAATGGCGGTCATCCCCACATCCTCACCCCTGCTCCGCTGACTGCCCACCCCGGTGGTCGTCTCCGGCCACAGCACTGGCGGGGTGACCGAGGGCAGCCGGCGGACCGTGCAGTAAGCAGGCCGGGGCCGCGTCGGAGAGCGGGTCGATGACCAGTGAGCCCACGGTGATATCCAGTTGGGCAAGCGACAGCTGGAACGTCAGCCGACGCGTCGTCGGTCAGAGCGGGTTCGGTATATGCGCCTGTTCCCGGCCGCATGGCCGAGTTCGGACTCCGGGGAAAACCCTGACCCGGGACCCCTACCGGAGCGCATGGCGAGACCGTGCGGGGAGGGGCCTGGGGGGATGTTGGGCCCCGCCCTCAGGTGGGGGCTTCACCGAGGGTTAGCTCTGACCGGGGTGTCCCTGGTGGTTCCCGCTGTTCGGTCTTTGGTTGTGGGCGAGGGTGCCAGGGTGTCCGTGGTGGTCGGTGCCGGGTGGGCCGCCCATCATGCGGAGCATGCCGCGTCCGCCGGTGCGGAGGAATCGGATGAGGAGGGTGGCGGCCAGGAGGAGGAAGGCGATGTTGAGGTAGGTGGTGTAGTTCCAGGTGACGCCTTCCATAGGGAGCTTCGCGTCGGCCTGGTCGGGGATGAGGCCGAGGCCGCCGAAGGCGAATTCCACGATGTATCCAGCGATGACGGTCGCGAGGTAGAAGGTGCCGAGCAGGAACAGCGCCATGCGGGCGCCGTAGTACTTCCGGTAGATGTTGAGGATCGGCAGAATCAAAAGGTCGGCGAAGATGAACGCGACGACGCCGCCGAAGCTGATGCCGCCCTTCCAGAGCACGACCGCGAGGGGCACGTTGCCGATCGAGCAGACGAACGAGGCGATGGCGACCAGCGGGCCGATGACTGGCCCCCAGAGTTTGGATGCCAGCGGATGGCCGTCGAAGAAGAACGTGCGCCAGAACGCGTCGGGCACCCAGGCGGCGACGGCCCCGGCGATCAGCAGGCCGATCACGAGATCGCGCAGAATCGAGGCCCACTCCATGACGAAGACGTGGCTTGTTGAGGTGAACCCTTCACGGGAGAACAAGCGGCGGGCGAAGGAGCCTTCTCGCTGTACGGACATGTCCATCGCGGCATGACCCTCCATGGAGCCGGCCAGCCCGCGGTCGGCTTGCTCGCGTGCCCGGTGCAGGAGTTCGTCGCGCAGGAACAGGCGGAACAGGACCGCCAGTGCGACGATCATGATGGGGCCGCCGACGAATTCGGCCGCGGTGAACTGCCAGCCCATCAACAGTGCCAGGATCACGCCGAGTTCGACGACGAGGTTGGTGGAGGCGATCTCGAAGGCCATCGCGGCGGTGAAGTTCGCGCCCTTGCGGATCAAGGAGCGAGCCAGGGCGACAGCGGCGTAGGAGCACGAGGACGAGGCGGCGCCTAGGCCCGCGGCGATGGCCAGGGTTCGGGGGCGGTCGTCACCCAGCAGGGAGACGACGGTGGACTTGCGGATGACCGCCTGGACCACGGCGGACAGGGCGAAGCCCAGGATCAGGGCCCAGGTGATCTCCCAGGTCATGGAACCGGTGATCGACAGGGCGTGCACTACGGCAGGGATCATCTCTGAAGCCTTCCGACAGAGGCACAACAACGGGGCCACCGACACGGCGCATCCGAGAGGGCGTCGTACGGGTGGCCGAGTGAGGGGCGTTGCCGCGTCGGCGGCGCCCCTCGGCGGTTCAGTCGACGTTCGGGGCCAGGGCGGCGGTGCGGAGTGTTCCCCCCGTCTGGAACTGCAGGAACAGCCGGTTCCGCCGCACCGCCGACCGTGTTCGGGAGCGGATGCTCGGTCGTCCGACATGGTCGCCGAGGTTCGTGAAACCCACGCCGAACATCGCAGGAACTACGGTACGCGTTGCGTCCATCGACGAACTGCGCAGCTTCGGCCACACGGTCACACCGCAAACGGGCCGCGAGGCTGATGCGCGAGAACGGCATCGTCAGCCGTCACCCGCCTAGGAGGAAACGCGTCATGATCCCGGACCGGCTCGCGCTGCCGGCGCCGGATCCGGCCCAGCATAAGTTCAGCGCCGACGCTCCGGATGGAATTGGTGCGGCGATATCGCCCCTGTGCAGGTCGCAGCTACCGGGCTCCACCTCGCCTGCGCAATCGAGCGTCCACACTCCGGGGGTCATCTCATTTGGGAATGGTGGAGGCGACGTCGTCGAGGGTGGCGTCCGTGACCAGGCCGGTGTCCTCCAGGACTTCCATGTGGTCCTGGACGGTGTTGTTGGTCTCGGTTGCCAGTCGCCTCACCAAGGAGTTCTTGGTGGATGCCCGGACCTCGCCAATGGTGATGAACACCTTGCCGTGGGACGCCCGGAGCAGGTCCACGAAGAGCTGGTCGAAAGCGGGGCCGTTGACCTTCTCCAACTGGTTCACCCAGCCTTGCTGTTCGGCTGTCGCCTGGTTGGGGATCGGCACGTTCAGTGCCTCGGAGTCCTCGCGGACCAGTTGGTCGAGTTTGCTGTGACCGTCGAGCACATGCATGCCGGCCCGTTTGATCGCTTCGCTCGACGCGTGTGTCTGGGCCAGTCGGCCTGCCGGCATCTCCCACAGTCCTGCCTGCCGGACCTTGGTGAGGAAGGTCTTGTCCAACGCGGTGACTGCGCCGGTGTTCGCCGCCTGAAGTGCTGCCGGTCCCGTCCCCGCTGCCGGGAGGTTGGCCGAACCGGACTCGTCGGCCGCGCTGTTCTTCTGCGCGAGCCACACGGTCACGATGGCGATGACTGCC
Source organism: Streptomyces sp. SID13666 (assembly GCF_010548325.1). NCBI lineage: Bacteria > Bacillati > Actinomycetota > Actinomycetes > Kitasatosporales > Streptomycetaceae > Streptomyces > Streptomyces sp. SID13666. The sequence goes on from NZ_JAAGLX010000020.1 coordinate 39,873, forward strand.
AGGAGAGCGACCGCGGTGGCTATCAGGCGGCCACGGCCACTACGGGACGAAGGCCGGGAATTTCGTGAGTGAGACTTCATCATGCCTCCTGGAGTGCGCGACGGGTCACGGGTGCTGTGGTGCCTGAGAGCGCTGGGGCACAGGCCACGCTAACCTTTGCACTGAGCAAACAAATGGATTCAGCGACGATGCTCAAAAGCAGGGAGCATGTGGCATTCATCGGATAGGATCCCGCTTCCTTCGGCCACTACGCCGCCGCGGTATGCGTCAGCTTCGTCGTCGGTCCACCGGCCATGACCCGCTTCGCCCGCACGGAGCACCGGCGTGCCCTGGCGGCTCTGAACGCCGCCCGCCGTCGCTGGGTCCGCGCCGGGCACCCACCGGAGTTGAGGATGTCGAAGCCCCGGTCGAACGGAGCGCGACCGAACCCGTGCGATCGCCCGGCGGATGACCGTCCGGTCAGGGTGCCGTCCCGCAGGTGTCGAGCGCCGCCAGGAACTGTCGGCGCAGCTCGGGTCTTCAACGGGGCGCAACGGAGTCCGGACACGGTCGTGCAGCAGCCAGGGACACCGGTTTGCGGCGGTCCGGAGCAACGATCCGCGGAGGCAGGCCTTGGCGGCCTCAATGAACGGTTGAGTCCTCGCGGCCGGTCTCGTCCGGACGTGCAGTGCGGAAACAGCACGGTGGTTGGATGACAGTCAACGACGTGGTCTGCGAGACTCAATTGCTATGGGAGAAGCGGTAGATAGTTGTGTGTCAGTGACCTGAAAGCGACCCTGGGCATTCTGATGGGGCCTCCTGGCAAAATACACCGAGCTTCCGCTGCATGTGATGCATGGCAATTGAAGACGGGGGTTTTATGGAGATCTACATACTGGGCCTGGTGTCCGTTTCTGCGCATGGCGGACGGACTGAGATACGGGCGAACAAGGTGCGCGCCATGCTCGCGACTCTTGCGCTGGACGCGGGAAAGGCGATTGCGCATGTAGAACTGGCTGATGAGCTGTGGTCGGGTCAGCCCGTGGGCAATACGCTCAACGCTCTGCAGGCGACGGCCACCCGCATACGCAAGGTGCTCGATGATCCGGGCAGCAGTCCGAAGAGCCCGACGGTGCTGCGTGCCGTCCGTAACGGGTACCTGCTCGATGTTCCGCCCGCGTGTGTCGACGGCAACAGGTTCCTGGACCTCGCGGCCCAGGGATCCGCGATGTTGCACAACCAGCCGGAACAGGCCTTGGAACTGCTGCAGTCCAGTCTTGAGTTGTGGCGCGGCCCGGCGCTGCTGGACGCGGGCGACGGTCTGCGGTGCCGTGGAGCCGCCGCTCTCTACGACGAGCGTCGGATGACCGTGTGGGAAGACCTGATCAGCGCTCGGCTCGCCGTCGGTGACGAGCGCCAGGCGATTTCGGAGCTCCAACAACTCACTGCGCAATACCCGTTGCGCGAGCGGTTCTGTGAACTGCTGATGCTCGCGTTGTACCGGACCGGCCGACAGGGTGAGGCGCTGGACGTGTTCCAGACGACATGGCGCCGGCTGGACGAGGAGCTGGCGGTACAGCCGGGAATCCCGCTGCAGCGTCGGCACGCCGAGATTCTGGCCCAGGACCCGGCGCTCACCGACCCGTCAGCCGTGTGGTCCGGGCACCGGGCACCGGGCGCCCGCGGACTCGACCTGCTGAGGGCCCCCTGACCTCGGGTTCCACAAGCCATGGGCGCGACTACGGATGGCGGCAGAGCCGCCATCCGTAGGCAGGTCCCCGGGCTATGGGTCAGGTGACCGGTTCGTCGCGCTTGTGGCGCAGCGGGTGCGGCCACCAGATGTGCCGTCCGATGTCCAGGTTGAGGGCGGTGACCATCACCGACCGGACGATGAAGGTGTCCAGAAGGATGCCGAACGCCACGGAGAAGCCGAGTTCGGCGAACTGCGTCAGAGGAAGCGTGGCCAGCACCGCGAAGGTACCCGCGAGAACCACCCCCGCCGACGTGATGACCCCGCCGGTCGCGGCGAGTCCGATCAGGGTCGCGGGACGGGTGCCGTGCTTGGCCGTCTCCTCCCGGATCCGCGTCATCAGGAAGATGTTGTAGTCGATGCCGAGGGCGATCAGGAAGACGAACACGTAGAGCGGATAGGAGTTGTCCTCGGCGCCGAAGTCGAAGATGTGCCGGAAGACGAGGGCACTGACACCCAAGGTCGCCGCACAGGACAGGACCACGGTGGCGATCAGGAGCAGCGGGGCGACGACGGCCCGTAGGAGCAGCACCAGGATCAGGAGAACCACCGCCAGCACGATGGGGGCGATGAGGTTGCGGTCCTGCCTGGTCGCCCGTTCGACGTCGAGCTTGAGTGCGGTGTCGCCGCCGACCTGGGCATGCGATCCCGGTACGGAATGCACTGCGGTACGAACACGGTCCACGGTCCGGTAGGCCGCGCCGCTGTCGGGCGGGTCGGTGAGCGTCGCCTGCACATAGGCGAGATCGCCCTTGACCAGCGGCTGCGTCACACTGGCCGGTTCGATGCCGTTGACGGTGAGCAGCGTCCTGCGTACCTCGCCCGCGCCTTGCGCGGTGCTGGTGACGACGAGGGGACTGCCCAGCCCGGCTTCGAAGTGCTGCGCGAGGGCGGTCTCCCCGGCCACCGAGTCCTGGTGGGTGGTGAACGCCTCCTTGTTGGACAGGCCGCTGGAGTTCAGTTGGACGATTCCCACCGCCGTCGCGGCAAGGACCAGTGCGGTCACGACCCAGGTGAGCCGCGGCCGGCGCGCGATCCGGTTGCCGATGGCGGCCCAGCGGCCCGTCGTGGCAGGCTCCGTCGTGCCGTACTGCGGTTTGGCGGGCCAGAAGATCCACCGTCCGACGGTGACCATCAGCGCGGGGAAGAGGGTCAGCATGACGACGGCGCCCACCACGATGCCCACGGCGAAGACCGGGCCCAGGCCCTTGGTGGAGTTCATGTCGGCGAGCATCAGGCAGATCATGCCGACCGCGACGGTCGAGGCGCTGGCGATGATGGCGGGACCCGACCTGCGCAGGGCCACGGCCATGGCCTCGTGGCGGTCGCTGTGGCGGCCGAGTTCCTCTCGGTAGCGCGCGATGAGCAGGAGCGAGTAGTCCGTGGTGGCGCCGAAGACGAGGATGGTCAGAATCCCGGCGCCGTCCGCGCTGACGGTCAGTCCCGCGTGTTTGGCGAGGACGTAGATGGCGGCCTGGGCTCCCGACAGGGACACTCCCGCGGAGACGATCGGCAGCAGCCACAGCAAGGGGCTTCGGTACGTCACCAGCAGGATCACGATGACGACGGCAAGGGTGGAGAAGAGCAGCGTCGTATCGATGCCGCCCACGGCCTTGCTGAGGTCGGCCTCGTCCCCTGCCGGCCCGGCGATGTGCGTCTCCAGGCCGGCCGCGTCGTGCTGGGCTGTCTTCCGGAGCGCTGCGACGACGTCACCGGCTTTGCTGAAGGTGTCGGGGCCGAGGTTCAGCGGGACGGTGACCTGTGCGGCGGTGCCGTCCTTGGCCGCGATGGGGCCGATGACGGGACCGTCCAGGTCCGTGCGCTGACCGAACACCTTGGCGTCAGCCGCCATCTTCGTCCGGTCGGCGTTCGTCAGACCCGAGGCGCGTTGGTACACGATGACCGCAGGGGCCGTGTACGGCGAGCCGAACGCCGCTTGGGCGTTGAACACCTGCGTCGATTCCGCGCTCTTGGGCAGTGAGGACTCGACGTCGTTCTTCTCGACCCCGGAGAGCTTGCCCGCGTACGCCGCGGTCACGGCGACCAGGACCAGCCAGAAGGCGATCACGATGTACTTCGTGCGGCGTCCGGTGATCCATGCGGAGAGCGACCTCTTCCGAGCGGATCGGACACCGACGAGCGCTTTCGAATTCTGGGGGGAATTTCCTGGCATGGCTGAAGCCTTTCCTGATCGTCGTCATACTTCGACGCTTCCGGTGCCGGTGGGCTTGGGGGGGTGGCCTACGCGGCGAGATAGCCGGGTTCGATGGGCTGTCCCACGAATTCGTCGACTACCGAGGCCATTTCGGAGAATCCGAGGGCGAGCCGGCGGAATACGCTGGTCTGCGTGTCCCGCTCGAAGGCTTCGCGGCTGCTCACCCAGATGATCTCGAAGAAGTGGACCTGAGCGGTGGGAGATCGGGAGACGTTGTGCACGGTGAAGGCGTTCACACTGGGCAGTTCGGCGCAGGCGGTGTAGTCGGTTTCCCGTACCCAGGCCTCGAAGTGCTCCGGACTGGCACCCGGGTGCAGACGAATGGGGTGAAAGATTACTTCCATTGGTGTCCTCCGTACCGAATCAGTGCCGCCGGATCGGGCGGCTTAGGCCCATGGCGCGGGCGATGTTGTTCTTCTGGATCTCGTTGCTGCCCGAGAAGATGCGCGACGGCAGCGCGTCCCGCAGGAACGTCTCGGCCTCGCCGTCGAGGACCCCGACTGCTCCGCGCAACTGGACGGCGTCCAGCCCGAGTTGCACCGCCGCCTCGCTCACGGCGAGCTTCGCCAATGCCGGAGGCGTCTCGTCCTCACTGCCGCGGGCCAGCCCGGAGGCCGCCTTGTAGAGCAGCAGCCGCGCTGACTCCAACCGCAGGGTCATGTCCACGATGCGGTGGCTGACCGCCTGGAAGGAGCCGATCGGAACGGTGAACTGCTCGCGTTCCCTGACGTAGCGAATGGTGGAGTCCAGCACGCGGCGCATCGCGCCGAGGTACGCGGCGAACAGGCAGGTGCGTTCCCAGTTCATCGAGGACGAGAACACGCCGGCCCCCGTTCCCTCGGCTCCCAGTACCTGGTCGGCGGGGACGGCGCAGTCCTCGAGGTGCACGTCCGCCGTGGGGGAACCGCGCAGGCCGACCTTGTCGTAGGGCCGGCCGACGGTCAGTCCGGGAGTTCCCGCTTCGACGATGAACGAGGTCAGGCCGAAGAAGCCGGCGCCGGGCTCGGTGACGGCCTGGACGACGAACACATCGGCTACGGGGGAGTTCGTGATGAAGCACTTGTCACCGTTGAGCACGTAGTGGTCACCGACGCGTCGGGCTCGGGTGCGCAGATTCAACGCGTCGGATCCGGCGTCCGGTTCGGTGATCCCGTGTGCCGCTATGTGTTCTCCGGAGCTCAGGCCCGGCAGCCAGCGTTTCTTCTGGTCCTCCGTCCCGAAGGCGGATATCGGCATGAGGCAGGCGAAGAGGTGGGCGGCGACGGAGAATGCGAAGCCGGTATCGGTGCAGCCCTCGCCGAGCGCCTCCATGAGAGCGGCGGCAGTTACCGCGTCCAGTCCGCCACCGCCGTACTCGGTCGGGACCGTACTGCCCACGAGGCCTTGGTGCCCGGCCAGTTGCCAACGGGAGCGGAACTCGTCGGAGTCGAAGCCGGTGGTGGTGGCGCAGAGCTTCTTCCGTGAGAACAGTGCCACTGCGTCGTACATCTCTTGGGTGGCGGGGTCGAAGTCGAAGTTCATCGTGATCCGTCCAGGTGTTCCTCTACGAGCAGGTGATAGTTGATTCCGCCGGTGCCGAACGAGCTCACGCCCGCGCGGCGGGGCCGGCCGGGCGGAGCGGGCCAGGGTGATGGTTCGGTGGCGATCACGGCAGGGATCGCCGCGAGATCCAGTGCCGGGTTGACGGTCCGGAGGTTGACGTTCGGCGGCAGGGTCTTCTCCCGGATGGCCAGCAGCGCGCGCAGCAGCCCTGCGGCGCCGGCGGCGGCGAAGGTGTGGCCGAAGAAGGACTTCGCGGAGCCGATCCGCAACGGGCGGGTCCGCTCCTGGCCGCCGTACACCTGGGCGGCAGCGGCGATCTCGACGCGGTCCCCGACCTGGGTTCCGGTTCCGTGCGCCTCGAGGTAGTCGACCGCGGCCGAATCGAAGTCCACTTGGCTGAACGCCTGCCGCATCGCGGCGGCCTGGCCCGCGGTGTCGGGCGCGATCAGGGACTTGGCGTCGTTGGAGGCGCCGACTCCTCGCAGTAGACCGAGGATGACATCGCCGTCGCGCACTGCGTCCGTATGCCGTTTGAGGAGGAACAGCGCGCAGCCGTCGCCCGGTGTGAACCCGTCGGCGCCGGCGTCGAACGGGGTGATCCTGTTGTGAGACAGGAGCCCCAGGGAGGAGCAGAGCACCATGTCCCGGGCGTTGCAGGCCAGTTCGACTCCTCCGGTGACGGCATACTCGACCGCGCCGGAGCGCAGCGCGCTGACAGCGACATCGAGCGCGGCCAGCGAGGACGCGCACGCCGCTTCCACCGCGATGGGCAGGGCGTCCAGGTGGAACTCGTTGGCGATCAGTGCCGCCACGCCGCTCGCGAGGTAGCCGTCGAGGTCGGCGGGGGAGAGGGGCTGGTCCGTGGGGCCGTACCGCTCGCGAACCTCTTCGGTCAGTGCCGCCTTCTCCGCCGCGGACAGGTGGGCGAGTGTGCTGAGGTCACGGACCTCGGCCGCCAACGTGCCCAGCGCGCGTTCGGCGTTCAGCCGGCGCTCCCTGGTCAGGCCCAGGTTGCTGCCGACCACGATCAGACCAGGGCCGGTGAGCGGGCCCGCAGAGCGACTGCGTTGTGGGAACAGTTCGCTGGCGACGGTCAGGGCGACGCGCTGAGCGGCGTCCATGGCCGCGTAGCGCAGCGGAGTGATGCGGAGTTGCGGAGGCGGCGCCTCGGGCAGCGGGACGTGGCCGCCCTGATCGGTGTAGCTGTGGGTGAGGCTGAGGGCGCCCTCGGCGAAGTGCAGCTCCCTGTCGAACCGGGACTCCGGTACCGGGCCGATCCGGTCCCTGCCGGACAGGGTGGTGCGCCAGAAACTCTCCGCGTCCGGCGAGCCGGCGAAGTATGCGCCGGCGCCGATCACGGCGATCGGTTCGGCATCCCGCGTCCGGGCGCGCGGCGGAGGCGGTGGTGCGGTACGGGCCGGTCGGCGTGCGTCGTGTTCCTCCAGGACCAGGTGGACGAGTGCACCGGTCAGTGACGCTCCACCGACGGCGGCGCGGCGAGGGCCACCCGATACGCCGGGAGGCCAGTTCCGGAGGGTGGGGGAGAGGTGGAACGGGGTGCCGGTGAGATCCAGTTGCGGAGTCGGGTCGGGCGCCCAGTGCGGGGGGATTCTGCGGTGGTAGAGGGCCAGGGCGACTTTGGTGAGGCTGGCCAGTCCGGCGTTGGCGAAGGTGTGGCCCAGCCGGTCCCGGACACTGCCCAGCGCCACCGAACCCGCCGGCATACCGTTGAACTGCCGGTTGAGGGACGCTATTTCACTCTCGGTCTCGCGGCTGATGCCGGAGCCGGCGCACTCCACGTACTGAATCGATTCCACCGGCACCCCAGCGGCCCGGTAGGCCGCCGAGACGGCTTCGTGGCGGTTGCCGACGGAGGTGGAGTAGCGGAAGGTCCCGGGGCGGGAGTCGTACCGTTGGGAGCAGTCGAGGATCGACGCGTAGATGCGGTCCCCGTCCTGGACCGCCGACGAACGGCGTTTGAGCAGCAGGGCGCCGACTCCCTCGCCGAGCGCGAAGCCGCGGCCGTCGGCCGCGAAAGGATGAGTGCCGGGTGCCAGCAGGCCCTTCGCCGCCAACGCGTCAGTGAGCAGGCCACTCTCCTGTAACTGGCCGGCGAGGACGAGTACGGCGTCCGATACTCCGCCTCGCAGGCTGTTGAGGGCGTGCCAAATACCGATGAATGACGTGACGTCGGCGGATTCCAAAGCCAGGGTGCGGCCGCGGAGTTTGAAGACGGTGGCGATCCGGGCCGGAATGGTGCTGGCCATCTCCCCGACTCGGTCGTGCGGCGATCCGCCCATGCGCCGGGCCAGGACCGACCGCAATTCCCTGCCGGTCTCGGCGGAGTTGCGGCGGGTGGCGCCGCGCGGAGCGGCGGCGGTGGCGTTCTCCAGCTCCCGGACGTACCGGCCGGACTCGATGCGCAAGGCGTTGGCGTACTGCCGGTCGAGGCCGAAGCACGTTCCCGCGATCACGTCCGTCCGGTCGGTCTGCAGGGGCCGTTCAGCGTAGCCCGCGTCGGTGAGGCACATGCGGGCTGTTTCGAGCATCAGTGTTTGCAGCCGCGTCATCGACTTCGACTGTGCGGGCGGGATCCCGAAGCGGGCGACGTCGATGGCCGTGCTGTCGAGCACAGGGGCGGGATCGGCCGGGTCGAACGGTTGCGTCTGCCCGCAGTGGTTCCACCGGGCGCCGTGCTGCGGACCGGAGCCCGCCGCTCCACCGGGGGCCGGGATCGCGCAGCCGCAGTGCAGAGACGTGGCCTTCATCAGGTCCCAGTAGGCGTCGGTGCCGCGGGCCTGCGGATACAGCGCCGCGATGCCCACAATGGCGATGGGCTCGCGCGCGTCTGTCGCCTGGCTGCGATGGGCTTCCGACTCGGAGGTCATGATGCGGCGACTCCTGTGTCTCGGTCTGGTCGATGGCGGTGGTGGCCGGCAGTTGGAGCGCGAGCCCGCTGGATGGAGCGGCCGGAACGCGAAGCCGGCGCGCCGTAACGGGGTTGGCGGCGGCTTCGCGGTCCGGCGCCCGGCCTGGCCGGGGGTGGGCTTCAGGACGGACCAGATGCCTCCGTTCCGTCGCGGAAGCCGACCAGGCGTCCCAGGGGGCCGTCGACCCGTACGGAAGCCAGGCCCGGATCGATGAGGCGGTTCAGCACCAGGCCGTCGATTACGGCTCCCAGAACGACGGCGGTGGCTTCCGCGTCAGTGGCTCCGTGGTCTCGCAGCCACTGCGCGACGCCGCTCCGCCACTCGCGCAGCAGGGCACAGAGCTGCTCACGCAGCCGCTCGTTGCGGGTGGCGGCCAGCAGCATCTCGGTGAACAGGATCGTCGCGGAGTCGTCGGCGGAGTACTGGGCCATTCCCGCCAGTGCCTGTTCCACTCCGGCCGGGCCCTCCGCGGACTGCGACAGCATCGCCATCAGTCCGCGGACCTCGCGTCGTGCCGTGTCCAGCGCGGCTTCGACCAGGAGCACCGTGACGGTCTCGAAGTGGTAGTGGACCAGCCCGGGGCGCAGCCCGGCGGCGGCGGCCACTTTCCGCGTGGTCACCGCGCCCCAGCCCTCCTCCACGATGAGCCGCGCTGCGGCGGCGAGCAGCCGGGCCCGGGTTTCCTGGCCCTGCTCCACCGAGGTCGGAGTCACTGATCGCTCCACATCTGCCATGTGGCACCTCCGCGCGGAACGCGGTGATCGCGCACACCTGTTTGGACGTTCGCCCTGGGCGATTGACCAAGGCGTCTGGGACTGAGCATAGACCCGACGGGGGCGCGCGTCACCACCGTTCCGGAACGATGGCTGACATTCGGTCACTCCGGCGTGGTGACCTGGAGTTTCGCCGGAGCGGAGCCCTTGGAATGGCCAGATCCGCTTTCCGGAGAGCTGTTCGCCGCCGGGGTGCGGCCGGCGGCCGGATCGGCCGCGGCGCCGACTTCCGCCTCGGCCTCGGCGTCCTTCTTGAGCTTGTCCCGCAGTACCAGATACTTGGCGTTCAGCTCGTCCACGGCGACGAGCTTGTTGACGCCGCGTCCGCTGATCTTCGGCTCCACGCGGGTGACCACGCGCATGTCCTGGACCTCCTGGACGCGCTTCTGCGCGAAGAGCGCGAAGCGCGGGATCAGCAGCCGGAGGCTCTTGAAGCGCAGGACCTTCTGCAGGTGCGGATCCTCGTACCAGCGGAACATCACCTGGGTGTGCTCGTCGTCGATGGGCGTCATCCAGATCGTGACGTCGAACGGCGCGGTGTGGATGTGCACCATGCCGGGGAAGGTGAACGTCACGTTCAGGAAGTTGCGGTTGGTGGGATCACCCTCCTCGCACAGGTCGAAGGCGTGCCGGATGGTGGTCCCGTCCGTCTCCAGAACGCTGTTCTCGACCTTGGTCATGGCGATGTAGCGCCTGCGTCCGTCGAGCCCCAGTTTCTTGAACGTGCCTCCCCAGCCCATGTAGTCGGCGTAGTTGAACCAGTGGTCCCGGTGCACGATCGGCACGTGGTAGAAGTCCAGGAGGCTCTCGATGTACCGGGTGTAGTGGACCGGCTGGCTCCAGGTCGCCGTCGCGTACAGCGCGGGCTTGTCGGCGACCTCGGGCGGCACCTGGATCTCGGGCAGGACCTCCATGTGGCGGCCCCACCACATCCAGACCAGCCCGTTCTGCTCGCGTACCGGATAGGTGTCGATACGCATCGACTTGGGGATGCGTGCCTGCGGGCCGAGGCACGGCGCCAGCTTGCACTCGCCGTCGGTGCCGAACCGGAAGTCGTGATAGGGGCAGCCGATCGTGTCGCCGCGCAGCCGGCCGTCCGCGAGGTTGGCCCCCTTGTGCGGGCAGCGGGCCGACTGGCAGACGAGCTGCCCGCTGGTGTCCCGCCAGATGACGAGCTCCTGCCCAAGCCGGCGGGCGCCGGTCGGCCGGTCCTTCCTGACGTCCTCTGACCGCAGGATCGCGTACCACTGATTGGGGATCACTTTCTGGCTCCTGTCTGGTCCCGCCCCTGGCGGGGCACGGAATGGGTGGTGGGGCGAGGGACACGGGCGTCCCGCGTTCCTGTTATGTCCTCAGCCTTCGACGACCTCGACGACACCGGTGCTGCCGTCGACCATGACCATGTCGCCGGTGGCGATGCGCCGGGTCGCGTGCTTGGTGTTGACGACCGACGGCACGTTGAACTCGCGCGAGACGATGGAACTGTGCGAGAGCATGGAACCGATGTCCGTCACGACACCCCCGGCGATGGCGAACAGCGGGGTCCATGACGCATCGGTGAAGCGCGTCACGAGGATCTCGCCGACCTGGAACTCGTCCGCCTGCCAGACGAGGTCCTCGATGATGCGGGCGCGCCCGATCACCCGCCCGGGGCTCGCCCCCAGCCCTTCCAGACGCGCGCCGTCGGCCGCCGGCGCGATCGCCTGGGTGACGTCGTACTCGCCGATCACAGTGAGCGGCGGCTCCGGCAGCCGGTTGTAGTTCTGGAAGACCCGTCGGGCCTCGTCGAGCGCGGTACGGGAGAACACCGACCGGGCGTCTTCGTCGCCGCCCAGATAGCGCAGGATGTCGTCGAAGTCGAGGTAGGCGACCTCGTCCAGGGTGCGCAGCACACCCTCCGCGACGAGCCGGCGGCCGACCTCGTAGACCACGTTCCGTACCAGCCAGATCGAGGTGACCATCGACATGCGGGTGATCTCGCGCAGCTCGCTGCACATGACGAAGAGGGAGATCACCTTCTCGATCACCTTGCGCTTGGCGGTCGGCAGCCGCCTGAGCACCGTCGTCGAATCGCCTTCGGTGTAACCGCGACTGCGTTCGAGGATCTCGTCGACGGACAGCCCGTCGTCCGCGTACCGCCGGATCATCTGGAACACATAGGACGGATCATCGATCCACCGGGGATGTGTGAGCTCCATCTCCTGCCGCCCGCGGGTTCCGTTGTTGCGCAGGAACGCCTCCATGTAGGTGTTCCAGAAGGAGCGGCCGTTCTCGTCCGCGAGGAGGTTCTCGCGGATGTCCCCCAGATCGCTGTCGCGGATGATCCGCAGGACGCCGGGACGCTCCTTGGCAGCCTGAGCCACCGCCCATATCTCCCGCGCGGATTCGACGGTCCGCAGGCTCGACATGTCGGTCTTCACGCGGTTTTGCAGATTGGCGCCCTCGTCGCCGAGCCACTTGGCGCACAACTCCGTGAGGATGCCGTAGAACCCGAACGCGTTGATGTAGTAGGGCATGTAACCGACGTGCATGTCGTGGAAGTAGCCCAGGTAGCGGGAGAGTTCGGCGTTCAGTTCGCGGCGGCTCAGCCGTTCCAGACTGATCCCCCGCGCCCGGTCGAACTCGTAGAGCCGGGACGCCACCATCTGTTTCGACCGCTTCTTCATCCGCGCCATTTCGGCGCCGGTGTGCTTGACCCAGTACGCGAGGGACCGCAGGTCCTCCATACCGCCCGGGAACCGGCCGAACGGATTCTCGTACCCGTCGAGCGATACCTCCTCACTGACGAAGCGGCTCGTGAAGTGGCGCTGGTCGCGGGTGGGCAGACACTGGCCGAGCATGTACGAGGTGTAGGAGATGTTGAGATAGATGTGTCCCTGCAGATAGCCCATCTGCAGTCCGACGTCACCGGTGTCGCGGACACCCACGGCCGCCGCGCAGTCACCGTGCACCGTCCGCTGGTAGTACTGTGCGAAGGTCTGCCCCAGCGGGGACATGACACCGTTGAAGATCTCTCCGATGTCCATCCGCGACCAGAGGGTGCCCTGGGTGACCGCGTCGCTCTGCGGTGTGAGGTAGGGGCTGGTGCGCGGTGCGGCGACCGGCGTGGTGGTGATCGGCCTGGTCTGCAGGAGGTGGAGCTGCCCGTCGTGCAGAGCCCATTCGATGTCCTGCTCGGCACCGTAGTGTTCGCGGACCTGCACAGCCAGCCCGGCCAGGTCCGCGAGCTGCTCACGGGTCAGACACGGCGCGTTGCGGGCGGCCGCGTCCACCTTGGTGATGCCGACCTTGCCCGGCTCCACCGCGGCACATTTGGTGACCTTGTATCGGACGCGTTCCTCGATGACCTCCAGACTGCGGTCGTCCACCACGAAGAAGTCGGAGGTGACCCGGCCCGCCACCAGGCCCTCGCCCAGTCCCCAGCACGCCTCGACGACCATGCGGTGCGGGGCGTCCGAGGTGGGATCGGTCGTGAACAGGACCCCGCCCCCATCGGCGTGGATCATCCGCTGCACGACGACGGCGATCGCGCCGACCTCCGCGGGATCCGTCCGGTAGGCCGTGGCGCGCTCCGACCACAGGGATGCCCAGCAGACCTTCACCGCATCCAGCAGTGCCTCGTCCCCGGCGATGTCCAGAATCGTGTCGTGCTGCCCGGCGAACGACTGGGACGCGGAGTCCTCCTTGACCGCCGAGGACCGCACCGCGACACGGGGGCGGCCGAGGTGCTCGTAGGCGTCGAGGATGGGGCGGGCGATCGCTTCGGGTACCGGGCCGGCGAGTATCCGGTCACGGATCTCGGTACTTCCCGAGGTCGCGGCGAGGGTGTCGAGTCCGCTTTCGCGCAGGAAGTCGCCGAACAGGTCGGTGGTGATGCAGAACGCGGCCGGCACGGGGAGCCCGGCCCGGATCATCTCGTCGAGCCGGGCGGCCTTTCCGCCCAGGAGACCGTCGTCCGCCTTGTCCTGGCTGCCGAGGACGACGATGTCGGTGATTCGGGGGTCCTCGGCCGTTTGGTTCACGGTGGGGGTTTTCATGGTGTGCTCTCCTCGGGGTTCAGATCTGCGCGGCACGTGCGTTGGTCCCGACGAAGGCACGGAACTGTTCGCCCGGGATGATCCGGCGGGCGGTGACGTCGGTGTATCCCGCACGTTCCAGCTGCCCGGTGAGTTCGTCCTCGCGGGGCAGTGGGCCGCCGAAGTCGGCGTAGGTGAACCAGAGGTTGAGTACTTCGAGCCCGACGTTGCCGCCCTGGCAGGAGGTCGTCAGCAGCACCTTGCCACCCGGGGCCAGGAGCGCCCGCGCACGTTCCAGGACAGCGGTCCGTTCGTCCCGGGGGAAGTAGTAGATGTTGTTGTGCAGGGTGATGAGATCGAACTGGGGCTCCAGCTCGAGGGTGCGGATATCGCCCTGGCGGGTCTCCACCCGGTCCTGCAGACCCCACTCCGTCATGTTCTCCGCGGCTTGCTTGGCAACGTCGCCCTGCAGATCGATCGCGAGTGCGGTCAGCCGCGGGTTGAGGGAGGCGGCGTGCCGGACGTAGACGCCGCTGCCACAGCCGACCTCCAGCAGTCGCACCGGCGTTGTACGGTCCAGGGTGTGCGCGACGGCCTCTTCGACGAAGGGCTGGACCACACGGGTCGAGCGGGCGATCACCGCACCGTCCTGGTCGCTCAGCGAGAGCCGCCGCCCGTCGCGCAGCATGTCCGGGGCGTCGAGGAGCACCGGCACGTGGAAGCGCAGCACCTCCTCCAGGGCGGCGGCCACCGAGTCCTGGCCGGCGCGGGCGAGCGCCTTGGCGGTGCGGCTCCTGAGCCGGTAGGCATCGTCCGACCAGGAGAGATCGCCGAGCTGGACGCCGATGTCGAGCCAGGCGCGCAGCGGCGCGGCGTCGCCGTGGATCCCCAGGTGTTCGGCCAGCGTCTCCAGGTCGCAGGGGCGCACGGCCATCCGGCGCAGTACGCCGCGGCTCGCGGCCGACGCCAGGAAGGTCGCCCGGTAGAGCGGGGTCACGAGATTGCGCGTGAGGGAGAGCAGCAGCGGGATCTGTCGCTGCCTGATGACTTTGCTGAGGGTCAGTGCGTCCATGACGGGGTCCTTCGGGCAGTGAGGGTTCGCGCCTCCTGGTCGGGGCGGAGCCGGTCGAGTTCGCCGCGCAGCTCCCGCAGCAGGCGGAGCCGCGATGCGCCGGTGAGGAAGAAGTGGTCGCCCGGCAGATGCCGTCGCAGCAGCGAGCCGGTGGTGCACTCGCGCCAGGCCTCCGTCCCGGCGGCGGTCGCGATCGGGTCGTCGGTCCCGGAGAACGCGGTCATCGGACACCGCAGCGGCCTGCGTGGGGTCCAGCGGTACGTCTCACAGACCCGCAGGTCCGCGCGGAGCACCGGTAGCCGGCGGTCGAGGTAGGAACGAGCCGTCACGTGGTCGTCGCCGAGCCCGCCGAGGTCATGGACCAGGCGGCGCAGATCGTCGTCGGACAGCGTGTGGTCCTGCCGCGTCCCGTACAGGTGCGGCGCCCTGCTGCCCGACACGAACAGATGGCGTGGCTCGCGGTGACCGCGCCGCCGCAGTTCGCAGGCGACCTCGTAGGCCAGCAGCGCTCCCATGCTGTGGCCGAAGAGCGCGAAGTCGGGGGTGAGTCCGAACTCGACGAGGGCGGTGGCCGCGTCGGCGGCGAGCGGGCCCATATCGGTGTAAGGGGGCTCCCGTAGTCGCAGTCCGCGGCCCGGCAGCAGCACCGGGACCACCTGGACGCCGTCGCCGAGTTGCCGCTGCCAGTCACGGAAGACGGAGGGTGTGCCGCCGGCGTACGAGAAGCAGATGAGCTGGAGCGTCGCCGGGGCGTGGGTGTCGGCGGCGGGGAACCAGGCTCCGGTGGGGTCCCGGTGCTGCTGGATGGTGAGCGGGTGATGGTGGAGCGGCATCCTGACCTCCTGTCCTCGTCGCGGTGGTACGGCTCAACGGCTCACGTGCCGGCGGCCCTCCGCGGAGTCCAGCCAGTCGATGGTGCGGCGCATGGCCTCCTCGAAGCCGACCTCGCTCTTGAAACCGAAGTCATTGCGGGCACGCTCGATGGGATAGGACTGGTCCCGCTCGAAGAGGTGCACCGCGTGACGGGTGAGGACCGGCCGTGACTTGATGCGCAGCGTGCCGTAGACCTTTTCCGAGACCGTCGCCACGCCGGTGGCGACCGCGCTCGGCAGACTCATCGAGGGAGGCCGTACGCCCAGGCCCTCGGCGAGCGCCTCCATGTACTCGCGCCAGGTGGTCAGGTCAGGGTCGCGGAGGTTGTAGGCCCGGCCGATCGTGGCCTCGGAGCCGCAGGCCGCGATCATCGCGTCGACCGCGTTGCCCACGTAGAGCAGCCCGGCCGGAACGTTGCCGCGGCGGATGTAGACCATCTGCTTCTGCACGATCAGGTTCGCCAGTTCGATGACGAAGTCCTTGCTGCGCGGGCCGTAGACCGAGACCGGACGTACCACGGTCAGCGGGATGCCGAGCCGCTCCGCGGTTTCGCGCACCACGGTCTCGCCGAGCAGCTTGCTGCGGTTGTAGGGCAGTCCGGTGTCGCGCGGGGTGGCGCTCTCGTCGCAGGGCCGCACCGGGTAGCCGTACACGTCGGTGGTGCTGACGTGCAGGATCCGCTCGACGGTGCCGGCCTGGTGCGCGGCTTCGACGAGGTTCCTGCCGCCTTCGATGTTGACGTGCCGGAACTCCTCCCATGGACCCCAGTCCGCGGACTTCCCGGTGCAGTTGTAGACCTGCTTCACCCCGTCGGTGGCGCGGCGCAGGCTGTCGGTGTTGCCCAGCGAGCCCACCTCGACCTCGACCGGAAGATCGCCGAAGGCCGAACGGTCGCTGTTCTCGCGGACGAACACCCGGACCCGATGGCCCTGCTCCACGAGCCGTCGGGTCAGGTGGCCGCCGATGAAGCCGCCGGCTCCGGCCACGAGGATGTCGGCGTCGCGGCGGGCGGCGGGGGAGGCGGACGGCTCCGCGCGGGTGCGGGGGGCGGGGGGTGGCAGTTCGCTGTCGGATGACATGGCATGCCTCAAGAGGTCGAGGGAGTGTTCCAGATCGGACTCGCGGTGATCGACGTTGATGAAGAAGCGCAGCCGGCACTTGTCGCGCGCGACGGCGGGGTATCCGATGGGCATCACGTTCACGCCCTGGGCCAGCAGCCGGTTGGAGATCGTCATGGACCGTTCCCAGCTGCCCAGAATGATCGGCACGACCGCTGAGGCCCGCGACACTCCGATGTCCAGGCCACGGGCGCGCGCTGCATCCCGGAAGAACTCCGCGAGCTCCTGTGCTTTGCGCACCCGCTGCGGCTCGTCCCGGATGACCCGGAAGGCCTCCAGCGCCGCCGCCGCGTTCGCGGGGGAGATTCCGGTGCTGAAGATATAGAGCGGGGCGGTGAACTTGAGGTACTGGATGATGGGCGAGCGGGCCGCGATGTACCCGCCGAGACTGCCCAGAGCCTTGCTCAGCGTGCCCATCCAGAGGTCGACGTCGCGCCGGTCGACATCGAAGTGCTCGCCGATACCGCGGCCGGTGCGCCCCAGCACTCCGATCGAGTGCGCCTCGTCGATCATGAGCATCGCGTCATGGCGCTTCTTGACCTCGATGAACCGTGGCAGATCGGGGATGTCGCCGTCTTGGCTGTACGCGCCCTCGATGACGATGACGGCCCTGCGGTGGTGCCGGCGCAGGGCACCCAGCATCCGGTCCAGGGCCTCCCAGTCGTTGTGGGGGAAGGGCCGGCGCCGCGCACCCGAGAGAATGCAGCCGCGCACGGTGCTGTCGTGGATCCATTCGTCGTGCAGGATCACGTCCTCGGGGCCGAACAGATGGCCCACGGTCGCCACGTTCGTCGCGTGGCCGCCCGCGAAGACGATAGCGGCGTCGGTGCCGAGGAACGACGCGATCTCCGCGTCGAGCTCGTGGTGGAGCGGGGTCTCCCCGCACAGCAGCGGGGTCGCGGAACTGGAGGTGCCGTAGTGGTCGATCGCCGCGGTGGCCGCTGCTCGAAGCCGGGGGTGACTGGACAGAGCCAGGTAGTTGAAGGCGGAGAAGTTGACGATCTCGCGGCCGTCCATCGAGATCCGGCCGGTGTTGTAGCCCTCGTGGACGCGGCCGTAGGCGTTCGCGCCGCTGGACTCGATCTGCCGCAGCCGCCCCTGGAGTTCCGCGTACTCGGCCCACTCCTCGAACTCGCGCTCCACCCGGACGGGCGGCGCGGCGAGCTCCGGTGTCGGTGCCGGTTGCGGCGGGGCCGAGGGCGGCGCGGTGTACTGCTGCGGGACCTGCGCGTACTGCTGGGGAGCGGGCAGGTACTGAGGTGTCGATGCGAGGACGGCCTGGCCGGCCCCCAGCACTCCGACGAGGTCCTGCACGGTCGGATCGTCGGGCAGGGACCGCCGCAGGTCCCCTAGCCGGTGTGGGTACTTCTGGGCGATGTGCCGTTGCAGTTCGGTCTTCATCAGTGAGTCGAAGCCGAGATCCATTCCCAGGCGGGCCTGCACGGGGATCTGATCGGTGGGAAATCCGCAGACCTGGGAGACCCAGCCGACCACATCGCGTTGCACCACCGGCTGCGGGCCATCGTGACCGTTCCACGTCGGCTGCCAGTCCGTTCCAGATCCGTCCATGCCGTTCATGCCGTTCATGTCGTGCTCCCTTCGCTCCTGGACGAAGCCGTTCGGTTGCTGAGCCGGGACGCCGAGATCGCGGGTGGTTGGCTCCGGAGCCGTGAACCAGTAGGGCTGCCGCTCGAAAACGGTGCGTGGCACGGAAACCCGTGCCGGGGGAGACCCCTGCTCCAGCGCGGCCCAGTCGACGTCGCCGCCAGCGCAGTGCAGGCGGGCCAGGGACTGCAGGAACGTCTTCCAGTCGTCCGCGCCACGGCGCAAGGACGGCAGCCGGAGCACGGCCACCGGGCCGTTCCCGGGGTCCGCGGCCCGGGTCAGGCCGAGGAGAGCGGGATGCGGGCCGATCTCGACGAAGGTGTCGCAGCCGAGGCGGCGCAGTGTCGCCACTCCGTCGGCGAATCGCACGGTGCCCAGCAGATGATCGACCCAGTAGTCGTCATCGACGTGTTCGACCGGTTCACCGGTCACGTCGGATACCCACGGGATGCGCGGCTTCGACGGGTCCAGCTCACGGGCAGCCGCGCGCAGCGGGTCGGCGGCGCCCTCCATCATCGGTGAGTGGAAGGCATGGGAAACCGTCAGCGGCCGGACAGCGACCGACCTGGCCTCCAACTCGGCGCGCACCTCATGGATCCGGTCGGCAGGCCCCGAAAGGACCAGCTGGCCGGGGGCGTTGACCGCGGCTACGGAGACCGGCGGATGGGCGGCGGCGAGTTCGAGGATCGTCGCGGGATCACCGCTACAGGCGATCATCGATCCGTCACCGGGCTGCTCGTCCATGTGGCGGGCGCGGGTGGCCGTCAAGGTGAGGGCGTCCTCCTGGGAGAGCACACCCGCCACGCAGGCGGCGCTGTACGCGCCGACGCTGTGGCCGAGCAGCGCGGCCGGTCGCACGCCGACCGAAATCCACAGTTCGGCCAGCGCGATCTCCAGTGCCACCAGAGCCGGCTGGCAGTAGCGGGTGCTGCGGAGCCGGTCGGCGCCGGATTCCTCGAAGAGGAGCTCCGTCAGCGGGATGCCGAGCAATGGCCGCAGCACCCGGTCGCTGCGGTCCAGTGACCGCGCCACCCCTTCGTGGGAGTCGTACAACTGCTTTCCCATGCCGGCGTACTGCGTCCCCTGGCCGCTGAAGAGGAACGCTGTCCTGGGCGCGGGCCCGTGGGAGGCGTGACCGACGACGAGCTGGGTGTTCGCTGCGCCCTGGGAGAGCGCGGCCAGTCCCTCGTCCAGCTCTGCCGAGTTCCGTCCGTTGACGACGGCCCGGTACGGGAGGTGTGATCGACCGGTGTTGGCGGCGTGGCACAGGGCGCCGGTCGGTACGTCCGGGTGCGCGACGAGGTGTCCGCGGTAGCGGCGTGCCAGCTCCGCCAGCGCGGTGGGTGAATGGGCCGACAGGCACAGTGCGTCGACCGTCCGTGGGGACCGTTCCGGCGGTGCGGCCGGAGCGACAGGCGTCGGCGGCGCTTCGAGGACGACATGGGCGTTCATCCCGCCGAATCCGAAGGAGCTGACCGCGGCGCGCGCGACGCTCCCGGCCGGAAGCGCGCGCCGCCGGGTGGGGACCTCGAGTCCGGATCCCTCCCGGGCGAGTCGCCGGTTCGGGGTGGTGAAGTGCAGTTGCGGTGGCACCTCCCGGTGCCGCACGACGAAAGCGGCCTTGATCAGCCCGGCGATGCCGGCAGCCGCCTCCAGATGGCCGATGTTGCTCTTCGCCGAGCCGACCAGGCACGGGCGGTCGTGTTCCTGGTGCCGGCCGTACGCCGCCACCAGGGCCTCCCATTCGACGGGGTCGCCGAGCGAGGTTCCCGTTCCATGAGCCTCGACATAGTCGATCTCGGCGCCGTGCGAGCCCGCCTGGCCCAGGGCCCGCTCGATCACCGTGCGCTGCGCGGACCCCCGCGGTGCCGTCAGACCGTTGCTGCGGCCCCCATGGCCCAGGCCGGAGCCCGTGATGGTCGCGTGGATCCGGTCGCCGTCCGCGATGGCGGCCGCCAGGGGCTTGAGGCAGACCAGGCCGACGCCCTCGCCGCGGACGTAACCGTCGGCCGCATCGTCGAAGGTGCGGCAGCGGCCGGTGGCGGAGAGCATCCCACCCTCGGAGAAGGCCACCGAGAGCGCGGGAGTGATCAGCAGGTTCACCCCGCCGGCGAGCGCGATGTGGCACTCTCCGGAGCGCAGTGACTGGCACGCGGCGTGCACGGCGACCAGTGAGGACGAGCAGGCGGTGTCGAGGGCGATGCTGGGGCCGCGCAGATCGAGTGTGTACGAGAGGCGGTTGGCGGCGATGGCGTGGGCGTTGCCGGTCGCGGCGTGGATGTCCGTCGTCAATGGGTCGCTGAGCTGGAGCCCGGAGTAGTCGTGGCTGCTGATGCCGACGAAGACCCCGGTGTCGCTTCCGGCGAGTGCGCTGGGGGCGATGCCCGCGTCCTCGATGGTGTGCCAGGCGGTTTCCAGGAGCAGACGCTGCTGCGGGTCCATGCGTTCGGCCTCGCGCGCCGAGATCCCGAAGAATCTGGCGTCGAACTCGTCTATGTGGTCGATGAACCCGCCGAGCCGGGGCGCCTTGACGACCGTGGTGTCCCAGCGGTCGGCCGGGACCTCGGTGATCGCGTCACGGCCGTCCAGCAGGAGCTGCCAGTAGCTGTCGGCATCGGGCGCGCCGGGGAACCGGCAGCCGATCCCGACGATGGCGATGGGCTCGTTGCCTCCGGCCGGCCGCGCGGTCGCGGCCTCCGGTGCGTCGCCGGGTGTGAGCGGTGTTGTCGTGCCGAGCGCGGTGGCGACGGCTCTGATGGTCGGATGATCGAAGACCACTCCGGGGAGCAGGGTCCGGCCGAGCCACGTCCCGAGATCGTCGCAGATGGCCACCGCCTGGCGGGAATCGAGCCCGAGTGAGGCGAAGGGACGTGTGGCGTCGATCGTGCCGGTGGCCAGACCGAGACGGCCGGCGATCTTCGCGGTCAGCCAGGCCTCGATGTCGTCCACCGCACGCGGGGACGGTTCCGTGGTGGTGGACGGAGAGTCGGCAGGCGTGTCGCCGAGCAGGAGAGCCGTCAGAGTGTCCACATCGGGGCACACGAGCAGATCCCCGAGCGGGACCTCGACCCCGAGCCGCTGTCCGAGCAGCCGCACCGCTTCGGTCAGCCGCGGGTAGTCGAGACCGATGTCGGCGAAGCCGCGCCCGCTGATCCGGGTCGCTCCCGTGATGCCGGTGAGAACATCGTCGACGGCTTCGGCGACGGTGGCCCGGCCCCGCCCGGCGGAAGGGCCGCCGGTCCCGACCGGTCCGTCCGAGTCGCTGACGACGCTGGCAGCCACGGCGGTCAGACCGAAGCGGAGAAAGTCAGTCCTGCACGCGCCACGCTGGATCTTCCCGCTGGTGGTGCGGTGGACGGTGGACCTCTTCAGCAGCACCACCGCATGCGGCGACACCTCGTGTTCCTGGGCGATGGCGGTGCGCAACCGCGCCAGGAGCGCCGCCGGATCACCGAGCTTCCGGCCGTCGACCTCGTAGGCCACCACCAGGGCCTCGCCGTTCCCGGTCGGGATGCCGAAGACGGCTCCGCAGTTCGCGCGGATCGCCGGATCGGCCTTCTCCACGGTCAGCTCGATGTCGTGCGGGTAGTGGTTGCGGCCCTGCACGATCACGACGTCCTTGGTCCGGCCGACGATGTGGAGCTGACCGGCGTGCAGGAATCCGAGATCGCCGGTGCGCAGGTACCGGGCGCCGGGTTCGCCGTCGATCTCCGCGTGGAACGTCTCGCGGGTCGCCTCGGGCTTGCGCCAGTACCCGCGTGCCACGCCGGGTCCGGAGACCCAGATCTCGCCTGTCCGGCCGGCGGGCACCCGGCGACGGACGGCCGGGTCGACGATCTCCACGCTGACGCCGTCGGCGGCCGGGCCGCAGCCGACGATCCGGGTCACCCGGTCCGTTCCCGGCCCGGCGGGCTCCGGTGCTCCGGCCTCGAGCGCCTGCGTGGCGAAGGACCCGACGGCCGGCGGTTCGTCCGCCCGGGTCCCCGACACCAGCAGGGTCGCCTCGGCCAGGCCGTAGCAGGGCATGAAGGCCCGGCGGTCGAAGCCGCTCGGGGCGAAGAACTCCGCGAAGCGGTCCAGGGTGTCGGCGCGTACCGGCTCGGCGCCGTTCAGGGCCAGCCGCCAGTGGCTCAGATCGAGCGAGTCGCGCTCCTCCGGGGACACCCTGGTCAGGCAGTGCTCGAACCCGAAGTTCGGCGCGATGGCCGTGGACGCCCGGGTCTGCGAGATGGTCTCCAGCCACAGCAGCGGTCGCTGAACGAAGGTCATCGGCGCCATGAAGTGCAGCGGGATGCCGCTGTAGAGGGCGGTCAGGATGCCGCCTATCAGACCCATGTCGTGGTACGGCGGCAGCCACAGCGCCATGGCCGAATCCCGGTCGTGGCGCAGCCGCTGGTGGATCGAGCGCAGATTGGCCAGCAGGTTGTCGTGACTGACCATGACGCCCTTCGGCGTCGAGGTGGAGCCCGAGGTGTACTGCAGAAAGGCGAGGGTGCCGCCGGTGGTGCCGGGATCGTGC
This sequence comes from Streptomyces sp. SID13666, assembly GCF_010548325.1. Lineage (NCBI taxonomy): Bacteria > Bacillati > Actinomycetota > Actinomycetes > Kitasatosporales > Streptomycetaceae > Streptomyces > Streptomyces sp. SID13666. The sequence goes on from NZ_JAAGLX010000020.1 coordinate 62,265, forward strand.
CATCCGTCGCCCGTGGGGTCGGCGGAGGTGCCTGAGCCCAGCCAGGTCAGGTTCGCCAGCCCGAGGTTCTCGAGCTCCCGTTCCTGGTTCGCGACGAAGTCCCGGACGCTGTCGGTCGTCAGTGCGTGGGTGGCCCGTGCGTCACGGGCGATGGCGGCAAGCCGGGGGAAGGTCTGGCCGAAGCGTGACGTGTCCGGCGGGTAAGCGGGGACGGCGATGGCGCCGGCATACAGGCAGCCGAGGAAGTTCGCGATGTAGTCGAGCCCCGGTGGGTGCAGGAGCAGGACCGGCCGGCCGTCCAGTTTCGCGTCCTGGAGGCGGGCGGCGACTGCACGCGCCCTGCGGTCGAGCTCGCGATGGCTCCAGCTCTCGCTCCGGCCGTCGATGCCCGTGATGAAGCGGTAGGCGAGTCCGTCGGGATCGCTCGCCAGACGGTCGCGCAGCAGCGCTGTGACCGATGCGGGCCCCGCTCCCCGGTCGGTGCACGTCGGTTCGGGGCTCATGAGGGCCTCCGGTCGGCGTGCGCCGCGCCAGCGGCCAGCCGGGGGTAGGCGATCTTGCCGTTGGCGTTGTAGGGCAGCTCGTCGAGGCAGGTCGCGACCCGGGGCAGCATGTACGCGGGTACGTACTGCGCGCAGTGCCGCTTGATCTCCAGGAGTCCCGGCCGCTCGGCCCCCGGGTGGAGCGTGTAGTACAGCGCGACGCGGGCGGTGGGGCCCTCGCCGTCCAGGACGATCGCAGCGGTGGCCACCGCCGGGTGACGCAACACGGCGGACTCGATCTCGCCCAGCTCCACCCGGTAGCCGGAGAGCTTGACCATCCGGTCCTTACGGCCCCGGTAGACCAGCAGGCCGTCCTCGTAGCTCACCAGGTCGCCGGTGGCGTGGCTGCCCTTGGGGTGGCCGGCCGCGAGGGATTCCTCCTCGCGCCGCCAGTAGCCGGCGGTGACGCAGTCGCCTTCGACGACGAGTTCACCGAAGGCGTCCGCACCGTGCAGGGCGAGGCCGTCCGGGTCGACGACGGACAGCCGCGCTCCGGCGACCGCGGAGCCGATCGGGACCGGGTCGGTACGCGTGGCGTCCACGGCCCGCAGCCGGTAGTAGGTGCAGACGTTCGTCTCCGTCGGACCGTAGAGGTTGTAGAGGACGGTCTGTTCGGGCAGGACGTCGAGCAGGGCGCGGAGTTGCGGCATCGGGTAGACCTCGCCGGCGAACAGTACGTAGCGCAGGCTGCGTGCGGTCCCGTCGGTGAGGGCGCCCGACGCCGTCAGGAGATGGAGGATGGAGGGCACCGAGTACCAGACGGTGACGCCGTTTTCGCGGATGCCGGCGGCCAGCGCGGCCACGTCCCGGGCCTGGGAGTCCGCCACGATCCACACCGCGGCGCCCACCGACAGGGCGGTGAACAGGTCGAAGGTGCTCAGATCGAAGTTGAAGGACGCGTGGTTGGCGAAGACGTCATCGGCGCCGACGTCGAGCTCCTGGCGGGCCCAGCCGATGAAGCAGGCCAGATTGCGGTGCGAGATCTGGACACCCTTGGGAACGCCGGTCGAACCCGAGGTGTAGAGGATGGCGGCCAGGTCGTCGGGTCCCGGGCCGGAACCGGTCTCCGGGCCGCCGGCGGCCCGGACGGTGGCCGACGCGGCGGAGAAGGACTCCCAGGTTCTGACCGGCACGCGCTCGGCGTACGCGGCGGGCACATCACCGCTGACAACGATCACCCGCAGGGAGGTGGGCAGGGTGATGCCGGACAGCGACGGGAGGTGTCGGACGTCGGTGAACAGGGCGATCGGTTCGGCGTCGGCGAGGATCGTCTCGACGCGGCTCGGCGGCTGCGCGCCGTCGAGCGGGACGTAGGCGCAGCGCGCCTGCAGGGCTGCGAGGATCGCCGTGGCGCCGCAGGGGGTCTTGTCCATCCAGATGGCGATCCGGTCGCCCGCGGTGGCACCCAGGCCCGCCAATCGAGAGGCGGCGGCGTCCACGTGCGCCGCCAGTTCGCCGTAGGTCAGCGGTGCCGGGCCCAGGAAGGCGGTCCGCGCCGCCTGTTCGGTGGAGAACGGACGGGGCAGCCGGATCACACGGAGGTCGGGCGCGGGTTCATGTTCGGGTATGGGTACGGGCAGGGCTGTTTCTGACATCGCCGTCACTCCGATACGTTCCGGTCGCGGGCGGACCTGGCGTCGGCGGTCGCGGGGGACAGCACCCCGGTCTCCTGTCCGGCCTCGGTGAACATCTCTGCCGCGAGCTCCAGGTCCTCCCGGGTGTGCTCGGACGTCACGCTGATCCGCAGCCGGGCGTCGCCGAGCGGGACCCCGGGGAAGACCACCGTCTGGCAGAACAGGCCGCGGGCGCGGACCGCCCGTCCCATTTCCATCGCCCTGCGCTCATCGCCGATGACGATCGGCAGGATCGCGCTCTGGGTGTTCTCCAGATCGAATCCGGCATCGGCCAGCCGGCCGCGCAGCAGGCGGATGTTGGACCAGAGGGTGGCGACGCGCTCGGGCTCCGACTCCATCACATCGATCGACGCGATGAGTCCGGCCGCGACGCCGGCGGGAATCGTCGCGGCGAAGACATAGGAGTTGGAGTAGAAGCGCAGATAGTCGATGACCTCCTCCTCGCCGACGACGAAGCCGCCCATTCCCGCGAGGGTCTTGCTCATCGTGCCGAGCTCCAGGTCGACCTCGCCCTTGAGCCCGAAGTGTTCGGCGGTACCCGAGCCGCGCATCCCGAGGACACCGGTCGCGTGGGCGTCGTCGACCATCACCCGGGCGCCGTACTGCTGCGCCAGCCGGACGATCTCCGGCAACTCACAGACGTCGCCGTGCATGCTGAAGACACCATCCGTGACGATGAGCTTGCCCATCGCCTGGTCCGCGCTGCGCTGCAGGACCTTTTCGAGATCCGCCATGTCGTTGTGCCGGTAGATTCTGCGGTTGCCGCCGGAGAGCCGGCAGCCGTCGACGATGCTCATATGGTTCAGCTTGTCGACGATGACGGTGTCGTCCCTCTTGACGAGTGCCGATATGGCACCGATGTTCGCCGAGTAGCCGCCGGGATAGACAATGCAGGCGGGCCGCTGTTTGAAGGCCGCCAGGCGTTGTTCGAGTTCCTTGTGCAGCACATTGGTGCCGCCGATGAGGCGGCAGCCGGTGTTGGTCGCCCCATAGACCCGGGTGGCATCGCAGACCGCCTCGACGACCTTGGGGTGATTGGCCAGACCGAGGTAGTTGTTCGAGGCGAACATGAGGAACTCGCGGGTGCGGCCGGTGATTTCATCGCGGATGACAGCCCGGTTCTCGCAGCGGGATTGGAGCGGCATGCCATACCAATAGAGCTGGTCGTCGTTGCGTTTCCGGAAGTAACTGCCGAAGCTGCGCGCCTTGGCGAAGAGATCGGGATCGCGCTGCTCCGTGAAATCCTTCATGGAACGGTCGTCCCAGGGTCCGTCCTTCGCCGCGGGTGTCTGCGGGGCATGCTCCCGGACCGGTGTGGTCGTGGGGGCCGGCAGGGCGGGAGAGGGAGCGGGTGCTGTGGCGGCGGGAGTGAGCGGGGCCGGGGGTCCGGATCCCGCCCGTCCACCGGCGAGTTCGACACCCAGTGCGCGAAGGGTTGCCGCCGTGACCGTGACCGGTGCGCTGCCTGCCAGGCCGCACAGCTGGGCCACCTCGGCGACGATCGAGGTCAGGACCACGGAGTCGATTCCGAGTTCACTCTCGAAGTCGGCATCGAGATCGAGTTGGTTGCGCTGGTAGTGCGTGTGCCGCATCGTGACGTCGACCAGTGTCTTCAGAAGGTCCTGCGGTACGGAGCCGTCCGGGCGCGGCGGCAGCGGCGCTGCCTTCAGGCGGTCCTGCGTGCGCGGGGTCAGGGACTGCTCGACCTCGTGGACGAGCTCCTTGATCGTTGAGATTCCCCCCGGGAGTGCGGAGGGGAGGCCGAAGTGCTCCCTCACCGTCAGCAGGATCGATTCGAGAATGACCGAGTCGATGCCGAGTTCACCCTCGAAATGACTTTCCGGAAGGAGATAGGACTGGTCGTAGAGAGTGCGGGACGCCACGATGTCCACCACTTGCTCATGGATACGCGCGGTGTCCTGGCCGGCCGCCAGAGTGTCGGTCATCAGCGAGCCGCCCCCTCTGTCTGCAGACGCTCGACAAGAGCCGCGATGTCGTTGATTGTTCTGAAGTTCCGCGGCGTGATCTCCTGCAACGGCACGGTGATGTGGAAGTCACTCTGCAGATGGTGGACGAGATCGAAGATCGCGGCCGAGTCGATGATGTTCATCTCGGTGAGCCGGACCTCCGCGTCGAGTCCGTCCGCGTCTCCGTCCATCCAGGTATCGGCGATGTAGGTGATGAGCGACTGCTGAGTGGTCATGTTCGTCCTCGATCCATGTCCCGCAAGGAGGGATGGGCGATGGGTACGTCGGGCACCGCTGTGCAGGGGGCTCACCCGGAGGTGAACACCAGCACCGCGTTCTGACCGCCGAATCCGAAGGAATTGCTGACAGCCACGTCCAGCCGCCGGTGCCGGGGAGCACCGGCGACGATGTCGAGCTGGATCCCGGGATCCTGGTGGTCGAGGTTCGCCGTCGGCGGCACGGTCTCGGTCTCCAGGCTGAGCACGGTGAACACCGCCTCGATCGCTCCGGCGGCGCCAAGGGTGTGACCCACCACGCCCTTGGTGGAGGTGACTGCCGGTCCGGCCCCCAGCACCGCCTCCAGGACTCGGGCCTCGGCAGCGTCGTTGAGCTGAGTGGACGTGCCGTGGGCATTGACGTGGTCGACCTCGTAGGGAGCCACACCTGCCCGTGACAGTGCGGTGTTCAACGCACGTCGCACGCTGGTGCCCTCCGGGTCCGGGGCCGTCATGTGGTGCGCGTCGGCGGAGGCGCCGTATCCCGCCACCAAGGCGCGCACCCGTGCGCCCCGTGCCGTCGCGTCACGTTCCCGTTCCAGCACCAGCATGCCGCTGCCCTCGCCGGTGACGAACCCGTCCCGGTCGGCATCGAATGGACGGGACGCGGAGCCGGGGTCGTCGGTACGCCGGGACAGTGCGCCCATCTGCGTGAATCCGGTGACGATGAGCGGGCTCACCGCCGCCTCGCTGCCGCCGGCGATCACGACATCGCAACTGTCGTCCCGCAGGAGCTGCAGGGCGGTGCCGATCGCGGTGGCTCCCGAGGCACACGCTGTCGACGTGACCAGATTCGGGCCGGTGGCATGGAACTCCATGGCCAGATGTCCGGCGACCATGTTGGGCACGAGCATGGGGATGAGCAGTGCGGACACAGCTGCCGGGCCCTTTTCGAGCATGGCACGCAACTGCGTCTCACCGGTTGCAGAGCCTCCGACTCCGCAGCCGATGACGACCCCGACTCTCGCACCGTCCCAGGTCAGCGGGTCGAGCCCGGCATCAGCCACGGCCTCGCGGGCGGCAACGATGCTGAGCTGGACGAAACGGTCGTGAACCAGTTTGCTGCGGCGTCCGACGTGCTTGGCCGCGTTGAACCCCGGCACGGTACAGGAGATGTCCACCGCCAGACCGGCGAGTACCGGGTCGCGTTTGGCGGCCGAGACACCGGAACAGACACCGCGCCAGCTGGCTTCGACACCGATACCGGCCGCGGTGACGAGGCCGAGGCCGGTGACCGCGATCGGTACCGCGCTCATGACGTCGTCGTCGCTGCGGCTACCTGCTCCTCGATCAGCTCCGCCGCCCGTTCCAGGGTGTCCCGTGGAGAGGCCGTGTCCTCGCTGATGGCGACACCGACCTCCGACTGCACGACCAGCAGCAGCTCGACCAGGAACAGCGAATCCATCTCGAGCTGTTCGAAAGTGACACCCGGCCTGACGTTCGTCCGGTCCACTTCGAACTTGTCCACCAGCAGATCGACGAGCCGTTCGTACATCGCTGTCATCGTGTATTCCTTTCGTCGTGGTGCGGCAGGGGACATGCGGTGTCACAGGGTGGCCAGCTCCGGCCAGGTAAGTACCGCCGACCCCCAGGTGAGACCGCCGCCGAACGCGGTGAGCAGTACACGGTCTCCCGCGTGCAGCCGGCCGGCGGCATGTGCGTGGTCCAGGGCGAGCGGGATGGAAGCGGCCGCGGTGTTACCGACTTCACCGATGTTGCCGATGCTCTTCTCGGGTCCGAAGCCGAGATCGTCAGCCACCCGGTTGAGGATCCGCAGGTTCGCCTGATGAGCGACCAGCCAGTCGACGTCGGCACTGCGCCACCCGGCCCGTTCCAGGACCGCGCTCGCCGATCGCGACATACGCTGCACGGCGCGCCAGAAGACTTCCTTGCCCGCCATGGAAAAGTACTGCTCGTCGGGCGCGACCGCCACGGAAGACAGCCGCTGTTGGGAACCGCCGGCCCGGACGGTGATCAGGTCGGCGCCGGTTCCGTCGCTCCCGAGGTCGAAGGGGCCGAACGCCCCGGGCTCGTCGGATTCTCCGGCACGCAGGAGCATTGCTCCGGCACCGTCCCCGAAGATGACTCCGGTGGAACGGTCGGCCGGATTCAGGATCGTGGAGAACGTCTCCGCTCCGATGACCAGGACCCGGTCCGCCGCTCCGGCGGAGATGAGGCCCACCGCGGTGGCGAGACCGTAGACGAATCCAGTGCAGACGGCGGAGACGTCGAACGCGGCGACTCCGGTCATTCCGAGCTTGGTGGCGACCGTCGGGGCGGTGGCCGGGCAGGGCCGGTCCGGCGTGGTGGTGGCGACCACCACCGTGTCCGCGAGGTCAGTGCCCGCGGACTTCAACGCCCTCGCGCCGGCGCCGGCCGCCAGATCGGACGTGGTGGTGCCCTCGGCCGCGAAGAAACGCTGACCGATCCCCGTACGGGTGCGGATCCACTCATCAGAGGTGTCCAGCCGGGCTGTCAATTCCTCGTTGGAGACCGCCCTGGGCGGCAGGCAGCTGCCGATTCCGGCCAGCACGGCGGCCCGGCTCACCGGCTGTCACCGGGGTGAGTGGGAACCGCTGGGAGCGCGGGGCTGTTGCGGCGTGGGAACACGGTCGTCTGCTCCTCGCATCCAGGTCGTGGTGCTTCGGTGCCGCCCACTCTGGTCCCGGGGACTGACGGGAAGCTGACCGGAAGCTGACGAGTTCCACCGGCCGTGACCGGCCCGAACCACGTCAGTGTCCGGTCAGCTTCCCGTCAGTCCGGAGCGCGAGGATGCAGCAGCAGGACACGACCGACGGCGCACCCGGAAGCGGTGGCGCGATGTCACTCAGGAACGGAGACCCTTCATGGCAGCACGTATCCTCACCCCACGACGCCTCGCGGGAACGCTCGGTGCGACGGTGGCGATCAGTACCCTCTTGGTCCGGTCCCGGGGTGGCGGCGATCCGCTCGGTGACCTGGCGTTCTCCGACGGAGAACCCGTTCGGGGCGGCGTCGCCCGGTTGCTCGCTCCCCGGCGCATAGGTGGCGCGGTGCTCGTCGCCTGCGCCGTCTACCCCCTGTACCGCCGTCGCGCCTCACGGGGATCCGATGTGCTGCTGAGTGGCGCCGGCGGATACGAGAACTGAGGGGATTCCCATGTCGTTCACCGTTCCGGGCAGACAACTGGCGGACCTGGAGGAACAGGTCCGGACGGCACTGCTGACCGGAGATGACAGTGCTCTGGACGTCCTCGGTTACGGCGAGGTGACTCTCGTCCTGCGACTACGCACAGCCCGGGGCGCGTTCGCCTGCAAACGGCTGCCCGTCTTCCCCTCCCGCGCCCGGTTCGAGCGCTACCGAAGGACACTCGACGAGTACCTCGTGCGGCTGCGGGAGGGCGGAGTGCGCGTCGCCGACACCGAGTTGTGGCACATGACGCGGCCGTCGGGAGAGATCGTGGCTTACTGCGTACAGGAGGCTCTGCCGTCGAACCGTCTGTGCTCCGCGCTCATGCACAGTGCGGGCGAAGCGTGGGCCCGGGAGTTCTTCGAGCGCTTCCTCGACAGTGTCGAACGCGCGGTGCGACCCGAAGCGGGCCTGGACGGACAGGCCAGCAACTGGATGGATGTGGACGGCGATCTGGTCTACCTGGATGTCACCACTCCGCTGCTGCGTGATGCGCGCGGCCGGGAACGACTCGACGTCCGGCTGTTCTTCACCTCGCTCCCTTGGATACTGCGTGATGTGGTGCGGCTGTCGATGACCAGGTCGATCTTCGACAAGTTCTACGGGACACGCGGCGTCGTCCTGGACTTCCTCGGGAACCTGCACAAGGAGCGGCTCGACGCGCTGATCCCGGCATTCGTCGCCCAGGCCAACAGGCGTCTGGCCGAGCCGATCACCGAGGCGGAGGTGGCTGCCTACTACGGTGGTGACGCCCGCATGTGGGAGTTGATCCAGCGGTTGCGCAAGGCCGACCGGTTCTGGCACCGCAGGATCCGGCGGCGGCCGTATCCCTTCCTTCTGCCTTCGGTCGCCAACCGGTGACGAGTGCTCTGGTGCCTGGCGCTGCAGAGCCGGTACCGCCGCTCGGCGGGGGTGTGACCCTCGACCCGGCACGTCCCTTGCAGCTGCGGCACGCACGGGGCCCCCTCACCCTCGCGGTGGTCTCCATCGCGTGGCTCCGCTCACAAGGTGAGGACACCCACTCGGCGCTCTCGGAGCGTCATCTGTGCGCCGAGGAGATCGCCCACGCGGCGACGCTGCCGCTCGCCAAGAGGCGTATCGAGTGGCTCGCCGGCCGACTCGCGATCAAGCACGGCGTCTGCGCCTACCGGCAGCGGAGCGCCGGCTTCTCGATGAGAACGGCCGACGTCCGGGTCCGGGCCGTCGAGAACGGTGTTCGCGCGGGGAAGCCGGTGGTGAACGTCCCGGTCGAAGTGGGTCTGTCGCACTCCGCCGACTTCGCCATCGCCGCGTGCGGACCCCGGGAGATCGGCATCGATCTGGAACGGAGCCGGGCGATGTCGCCGCTTCTTGAGGATCTGCTCGCTTTCGACACCGACTCACGAGGCGCTCACGGCGGCGGACGGCTGCAGCGGATGCCGGTGCCTCTGCGCTGGGCCTGCAAGGAGGCGGTGCTCAAGCACTTCGGCGTCGGGTTGCGCGTCGACAGCCGTGAGGTGGTCCTGACCGGTTGGCGGGCCGACGGTCGGTTCTCGTGGACGGCCAGTCCGGAACTGCGGCGGCGGATTCCGGATGCGGCGGGTCCGCACTTCGAAAGCTGGGCACGGGAGATCGACGGATACGCCCTGGCCATGGTCTGGCGCCAGGAGCCTTAGTGGAGGATGTCTGATGCAGCAATCCCCGGCACCGCGGACGCCCGCCCGCCCACCGCGCCCGCCCGGCTTCACGGAGGCGTTGCGTGAGGCCGCAGCCATCGCGGCGCTCAGTCCGTCGTCGCACAACTGCCAGCCGTGGGCGCACGCGCTGCTGAGCAGCTCCGGTGCCCGCGCGGCCGCTGCCCGTCTGCTCGGGGGCGACGATGAGGAGGAGACAGCCGAATATCTGGTGCTGGCGCTCGACCACGAGCGCCGGCTCGGAGCTCTGCCCGCGCACGCCGTCGAGATGCAACTGAGCTGCGGTGCGTACTGGCAGCTGCTGCTGTGCGCGCTGGACGCGCAGGGGTGGGTGCTCGACGCTCTGCGGTTCGGCGACGACGAGGGACACCTCACGGAGCTGTTCGGTGACGGGTGCCCCAGGACGTGGTCGCTGTTGAGTGTGGCGCGCCTGCGCCGGATCGAGGGGGACGGAGGTACCGGTGCGGAGCTGGCCGGGTTGCGCGCCACCGCTGCGGCGCGGCGGACCAACCGTGCTCGGTACCATGAAGGCCTCGTCGACCCGGCCGTACTGCGCGGGCTCACCGCACCCTGCGGAGCGGCGGCGTCCGGCGCATTGGTGACGGTCCGTCATCTGCGGTCCGGATTCGAGCGGGGGAGACTGGCCGACTTCGTGGCCGGCCACGGAGGCCGCGACTTCGCGCATGAAGAGGCCTGGCGCGAGACGCACTCCTTCATCCGCTGGAGCCACATCGAGGCTCGGGTCAGCGGGGACGGGTTCACGCTCGCCCAGCTCTTCGGGCCGCTGTCGCGGGCACGTCACCGGCTCATGCGCACGGCGCTTGCCCCGTCGACCATGCGCCTGCTGAGTCGCGTCGGCTACCAGAACTTCCTCGCACGGCAACTCGCCGCGATGGTGCGGCCCACCTCCGTCGTGGTGGCCATGAGCCTTCGCGATGACGAGCCGAGCTTGGCCGACGTCCTTCAGGGCGGCGCGATGCTCGCCGAGTACTGGCTGCGAGCCACACGCGCCGGACTGGCACTGCACCCTGTCAGCGTCGTCCTGCAGCACGAGGATGTCCGGCTCGGCCTGCAACGACGTCTCGGTCTCACCGGCCGGGTGTTCTTCCTGAGCCGGCTTGGTTACCCGACCGTAGAGTTTCCGCCCTCTCCGCGTCATTTCAATTCTTCGACCCGAACGATCTGAACCCTCCGCCCTGGCGCCGCTAATCGACCGCTTAGTCCGTGCTACGGCCAACTCGGGCCTTCGTCCTTCGTGCTAGCCTCAAGTCCCGGCACGGGCGCCGGGATTCCCGGTACCAAGGGAGCTGCACTGGCGTAGGCGTGTCGGCACGGTAGGTGCGCAAAAGAAACGGATGATCGGGTTCATTCACGGGGGTGTGAATGGGTAACGGATCGTGCTGGGCGGATTCACTCGTCCAGCGCCCCCGCGCCGCATGTTTTGTCGAATGGTCAACCAATTCCACCATGGGTTGGTCTCGTGATGGGTCCCGGGGCGGGTCGGCCGATCGGTCCGGCGGTGGGTGCTCGTGGAGGCAGATCCGAGTCGGGGCCATCTCCCGCTTCGCGGTTCCTGGCGGTCGCTCATGATCGCGCGCGTATTGATTTGCTGCAACAAGTCAATAATATGCGGAGGGTTGCGAGCGTTGATCGCCCAGCGCGATGACATGGAAGTGGTCGCTGATGTCACCGGGGCCCGGGTGTTGGCGGCGGTGGAAAAGTGGAGCCCGCAGATTGTCCTCGTCGTGTCTCCGGCGTTGACCATTGATGACAAGGGCGTACTTTCCAAGCTCGCCACATTGTCGAAGGTCCTTCTGATAGCCAAGACCGAGAATACCCACCGCTCGTTAGAGGCGATTGGCGTGGGTGTTCGGGCAGTTCTCTCGCCAGAAAGTTCCTCCGATGAACTGCTGCAGGTGCTGCACATGGTAATCGAGGGGGATACGTTGGTGATCCCGGTCGCCGCACAGGGCAGCATCGACACGAGCGGCACTCCGCGTACGTCCGACCTGGCACTGCGATTGGTCGGGACCCTCACCCCCCGCGAGGCAGAGGTCATGATCCTTGTCGCCAGGGGAAGCTCGAACGCCGATATCGCCGCCAAACTGTCGGTTTCCGCGGCCACGGTGAGGTCGCACGTCCATCACCTCCTCACCAAGCTTGAGGTGGGAACACGAGCCCAGGCGGTCGCTGTCGCCTATGAGACCGGACTCGTCACAGTCCTGGAGCAAGGCTTCAAGTGAGGTTTGCACCCTGCGCCGCGACACTCCTGAAAATGGATCCTGGTCCATGGGCGGAAGGTCCCGAAGAGGGGCGTTCGTCGAAAAGTCCGACCCGACACGCTCGCCGCGATGCCCGTCCGGACAAGGGGATGTGGATCTCGGCAGCGAGCGCGAACAGAGGGGGGGTGGCCTGCGCCGGAGATCTCTGCCCGGCCTCGGAGGTCCAGGCGGCGTAGCCTGGGAGAAGAGGAGAGATTCGTCGCGATCTCATCGAGCCGCCTGCCGCGAGTGCGGTCGGCGACGCCCCGCCTCCCGCTCCGGCCCGATGGCGAGGAGGAGTGATGTCCGTCGCAGAGCTGGACGCAGTTGAGCAGGAGGCGTTCGCGGGCCGCATGATCCAGATGGTGAATGACGCCTGCCTGGGGATGATGACGGGTCTGGGGCACGAGAGTGGTCTGTTCGACACGATGGCCGGGATGCCGCCGGCTCGGAGTGAGGAGATCGCCCTGGCGGCCGGGCTGAACGAGCGCTACGTGCGGGAGTGGCTCGGCGCGATGGTGGTCGGCCGGGTGGTCGACTACGTGCCGGAGCACGGCACCTACGTCCTGCCGCCCGAGCACGCCGCTTCCCTCACTCGGGCGGCCGGGCCCGACAACCTGGCCCGCATCGCGCAGGATCTCAGCATGATGGGCGAGGTCGAGCAGCAGGTGCTGGAGGCGTTCCGCACCGGGAGCGGCGTTCCGTACTCCGCCTACCCCCGGTTCCAGGCTCTTCAGGCAGAGGAGTCCGGGGAGGTGTACGACCTGGCGCTGGTGAACGCGATCGTCCCGCTCGTGCCGGGCCTGCCCGAGCGGCTGCGCACCGGCATCGACGCTCTGGACATCGGCTGCGGCCAGGGCCACGCGGTCAACGTTCTGGCCGCAGCGTTCCCCGCGAGCCGCTTTCATGGGCTGGACATGTCCGAGGGGGGCATCGCGGCGGCGCGCGCCGAAGCCGCCGAGCTGGGACTTGCCAACGTGGAGTTCCAGGTCGGTGACTGCGCCGCGCTGACCGGCTCCTACGACCTGATCACGGCATTCGACGTCATCCACGACCTCGCCCGGCCCACGCAGACGCTCGCCGCGATCGCCGGCGCACTGAACGACGACGGGGTGTTCCTGATGGGCGACATCGCCGCGTCCAGCCGGCTGGAGGAGAACACCGACCACCCGCTGGGCCCGGCGCTCTACACCTTCTCAACGTTCTACTGCATGAGCGTCTCGCTCAGCGAAGGCGGAGAGGGCCTGGGAACCGTGTGGGGCGAGGAGACCGCGCGGCGGATGCTCACCGAAGCCGGTTTCAACCAGGTCGACACGCAGCGGGTCGAGGGCGACATCCTCAACGTCTACTACGTGGCGCGCCGCTGACGGCCAGGGCGCACGCGACGCGAGATCGGTGTTGCGATGACCGACCGGGTGAGGACGGCGAGTTCTCCTTCGAACCCGGCGGCGCCTACCGGACCAACGTCAAGGGCGAAAATCGCGCCGCCGGGCGCTTCCTCGAACTCGACCCGCCCAAGCGCGTGGTCTTCACCTGGGGCTGGGAGACCGGCGACATGCCCGTCCCGCCGGACTCCACGACCGTAGAGATCACCCTGTAGCCGGACGGCGAGGGAACCCTGCTGCGCCTGTCCACCACGACCTGCCGGCGCAGGCCCGCTCGCCCCACGAGGAGGGCTGGGCCCACTACGTCGAGCGGCTGGCGGTACGCGCCGAAGGCGGCGACCCCGGCCCCGACCGCTGGGTGGAGAACGCCCCCGTCTGAGCGGCCTGGCAGTGCGTCCAACGCTGCCGGCCCTCGCAAGGAGTGGCAGACGGTGACGCGCGTCCTGGTGACCAGGATGACGGGAAGGGCAACTGCCGCCATGTACCTGGTGCGCATCCACCATGGAGGAAACTGCCACGAGCACTGGGACCAACTGGGTTAAGAGTAGTGTCTCGGCGGTGGGTGGTATCGGGAGGGTGAACGCGCTGCGGGAGTCTTTCTTGTCGCTGGTGTCGGGGTAGCTGAGCTGTGACATGCGCGCCGATGGGAGTGGGCTGGGCGTTTGGCCAGTGTGTTTCAGAAGTGCAAGGTCGATAAGAGGAGTAAGTGCTACCCCTGTGTCCGGTCGCGTTGCGGGCATAGCTGGACGGTTCGGTATCGCGAGCCCGGCGGTCGCAGTGGGCGTCAGCGGGAAGTGTCGTTCCGCCGCAAGGCGCTGGCCGATGGTTTCGCGGCCAGGGTGGAGAGTGACAAGGTTCTCGGTATCTACATCGGTGTTACCGGATGGAAGAAGCCGCTGGCCGAGGTGTACCGGGAGTTCATTGACTGCGGCGACCGTGCCAGGACCACCCGGTGCCAGTACGAGGCGAGTCTTCGCTGCCATATCGAGCCGTATTTCCGCGGCAGGCCCATCGGTTCGGTCAAGGCCAAGGACATCCGGGCGTGGCTGGTGTGGATGGTGGAGGAGCGGGGCTATGCCCGGAGCACCGCCTATAGCCGGTATGGGATTTTGCGCGGGGTCTTCGGGTTCGCCGTCGCCAACGACTACCTGGCCAAGGACCCGTGCCGGCAGGTGCGGTGGGGGAGCCGGTACGGCCGGCGCGGAGTTCGCAGGGTGATCCGGCTGCCGTCGCTGAGCGAGATCGCCGCCATCGCGGAACATCTTCCCGGCCCGTACCGGTTGGTGGTGTGGTTGATGGCCGGGTGCGGGCTGCGGATCGGCGAGGCGAGCGCGGTCTCGTTGGAGCAGTTCGACTTCGCGGCCGGCACGCTGTGCGTCGACCGTCAGATCGCGCAGGACGGCGAGGAACACCTGCCTGGGGTGCGTGGGCGACGGGTCCTGCCCAAGGGGCGGGGGAGGGCGCACCGGATCCGCCACCTCAAATGGCGGGAGCAGGACGAGGGGCGGCTGGTGCCGGTGCCTTTGAGCATTGCGGCCAAGGTCCGCGAGCATGTCCGCTGCTATGGGACCTTCCGTGTCGAGGACGGGCTGAACCGGCTTGTGGGGGACTATCTGTTCGCCAATCTTGGGCGGACCAACATTCTGATGTACTCGCTCATCAGCCGGCTCTGGCACGCCGCCCGGTGCGCCGCGGGGATCGTGAGGGAGATCACTCCGCATTGGCTGCGGCACTTCTTCGCCTCCGCCGGCCTCGCGAAGGGGGTTCCGGTGACGGACATGGCCGAGTGGCTCGGCCATCGCGACTCCCGCACCACGCACCGGACGTACGCACACGTCATGCCCGATGCGCCGGAGCGCCTGCGAACCGTCATGGACTCCATCTTCACCCTCGAGGCCGAGGTGAACCTTCCGCTCGAGTTCGAGGCAGTCCATGAGGCCGCGTTCGCAGTGAAGTACTGAGCCTCACCCTGGGACGCCTCGGTCCTTCGCCCGCTGGCGTGGGTGTCGGGGCACGAGGGGACAGAGGGGCTGGCGTGTTCGTTCGTTTCACTCGATGGGGTGAGGAACCGGCCTTGGGCGGCGTAGGGGCCGCGCTGGTGGAGAGGCTGAAGAGCAAGGTGGTTCGGAACGCTCCGTGATCGGTCCTCGCCTGCTGCCGGGCTCGGCGGCAAACGCTGCGGCGCGGCCCAGCCAGCACAACCTCAGCACGCCAAGATCCCTGTGCTGGATCCGTGCTGACTGCGACGGCCCGGATCATGGAAACCCGCAGGTCCTAGCTCTCTTCGAATGAGTGGTCGTACCACTCGATGGTGGTGCCGATCAGGCTCGCGGCGACGATGCGCTTGAGGGACGAAGGTGTGGGTGGAGCGGATGCCGAGGCAGCCATGGTCACCACTTCCGAGCGGGGACGGGGACGATTCGATGTCGCCACACCGTAGGAAGCCGCTGGTCAGGCGCACATGTGGTGGGACACCACACTTTCGGGGCCGGGTGTCCGCGCGGCAGCCATGCGCGGCATCGCAGGCCAGGCCGGCGCCTTCCGGCGGCGCTGGACGCCCCGCTGCAGAGATGCGACTTTTGGCATACTTCGACGGCACGGTGCTGGCTCCCGCGCTGGTTCGGTGCTGACTACGGAGCAACGATGGCCATGCGAACGGCTGTGCCACTACCGGCAGGAGTAGTCGAAAGTGGCGGCGATGCCTCGCCAGTCCGGGGTTGTGATCCACAGAGTGGTCGTGGCACGGAATGTGCCGTGACCCACCACGGTCCACAGTTCGGGAAGTTGCACCTGGTGCTCCCCGGGGCGGACGTACTGCTTCTGGGGGCCGCTGTCCGTGCCGTCACTGCGCGCCCAGTGGTAGGAGATGTTTCCGCCCCATCCGTTGGTCCGGACCGTGGCGGTGACGGTTTCCGTGCCGCCGCAGGTCACCCGGGCGGGTGCGGAGGCGACCGAGACGGAGTCGATACCGAGGGGTGCGCCGAGCCGCTCCCACAGCAGGAACGCCAGCACGGCCAGCAGTACCACTCCCGCCAGGGTGTAGCGGCGGAGCCTGCGCCGGGGCTTCATCCGTGCGGGGGCGGTGGCTGGTTCGCCGTGCCACGCCGCGGCCACCTCCGGTGCCGTGTGCGTGGGCACGCCCGGGCCGAAGCGCAGTAGCTTGTCGGGGGCGGGGCTGGGGGCGGGTTCGTGCACCGTCGCACTCAGCGCCGGCACGTACCCGTCGGGAAACCGGGGCGTGGCGGCCTCCGACGCCGACAGGTCCTCCGGTTCACGGCGCAGACGCACGGTGTCGTGCTCCACCGGGCGCGCGTCCTGCGGTTCGTTCTGAGAGGTCATGGCTTCGGACACCCTTCGTCACCTGATGACTGGCGTCGTCGTCGACGGCGGGGACGGGGACACGGGCGCCAGGTCATCAGGCGTTGGGAGCACCACCAGTTGAGCCGGGGCTCTGCGTCCGGAACTCTGCCCAACCGCCCGGAAGGTGTAGTTACCGGGCGGCAGGAGTTCCGAGACCTGGTCCGTGAAGTTTCCGTCGCCGTCCGCGGTTGACGGGCCATCGAAGTTCGCGCCGGTCGCCTCGTTGGTCATGACCACCGTTTCGCCGGGTTCGAAACCCGAACCGCTCGCGGTGAAACCACTGCCATAGGGGACGGTCGACGAAGAGAACGTCAGCGTGACCGGTGTACTCGAGGTGGGCCCACCGGTCGTCCCTTCCGTGGTGGACCCGTCCGTACTCGTCCCACCCGACGTGGACCCTTCCGTGGTGGACCCGTCCGTACTCGTCCCACCCGACGTGGACCCTCCCGTGGTGGATCCGCCCGCGCTCGTCCCACCCGACGTGGACCCTCCCGAGGTGGATCCGCCCGTGGTCGTCCCACCAGTCGTCGTGCCGCCCGGGGTCGCCCCACCGGAGGTCGCCCCACCCGTCGTAGACCCCCCTCCGCCCGCCGTTGAGGACCCGCCCGTCGCGGACGCACCCCCGCTCCCGCTCCCCGGGGACGTCGGAGGGGGCGTCGCACCGGCGGCGATCACCTCGAACGAAGTCGAGGCCGACCGTCCGGAACTCAGCCCGGTCACACGCATGACGTAGGAACCAGGCCGGTCCCTTTCCTTGAAGATGGCAGAGGCGTTGCCTTCGAGACCGGCCGTTGACACCGTGGACGAGACGCTTTGGCCCGGACCTGCGATGACCAGGGCGAGTACCGCCCCGCCGGGACGCTCACTCCAAGAGAAGCGCACCCCCTCCCCGGGCATGAATCCCGAGGCTGTCGCCACAAACGTCGAACCATCAGCCACGACCGACGCGGACAGTCGCAACGTAACCGCGCCGCGGGACGTGTCCCGCAGGGGGATCATGCCGGAGGCGAAACCACCCGCCAGCACTCCGAGGACAATTCCCCCGGCAATTCCACCGACGAGTAATTTTCTCTTGGGAACGATCCTGCGCACACCCTTTCGGGGCACGCGCCCGACCCTGCGGGGCTTCCCGCCGGGCAACCTGGTCTCCGCCAGCACGGTCGTATGGGTCGGCGTCACGCCCGCCGAGGGAAACAGCAGGGGCAGCAGCGCCGCCAGCGCGGCGAGCTTCCGCTGCCCGCGCTCCTCCCAATCCTGCCCGTACGTCGCCCCGGCCACCGCCTCCAGTTCCTGGACGAAGGCCATCGCGCTGGGCGGACGGTCGCTCACCGCCTTGGCCAGACCCCGCCGGATCAGTGGCCGGACCGCAGCCGGCGCCAGCACGGCGGGAATGGGAGCCACCCGGTGCTGCACCGCCAGCTCGACGAACGTCGTCCCGCCGTAAGGCCGCATGCCGGTGAGACATTCGAAGAACGTCGCCGTCGCGGCGTAGACGTCCGCCGCAGGGGACGCCGGGTCGCCGATCCACTGCTCGGGAGCCATGTACGGCGGCGTGCCCGCGACGCCGCCGTTCTGCCCACTGGGGACAGCGATGCCGAAATCCACCAGCTTCGACCAACCGTTCCCTGCCACCAGGACGTTCTCGGGCTTGTAGTCCCGGTGCACGACACCCACCCCGTGCGCGGCCGCCAGACCGAGCAGGGAGCCCTTGAGCACCACCAGCGCGGCCTCCGGGCCGGTGGCTCCCTCCTGGTGCAGCAACGCGCGCAGAGGGATGCCGTCGACCAGTTCCATGACGATCGCGACGCCCAGCGGGCCCTCCACGTACTCCCACAGCCGCACCACATGAGGCGAGACCAGGCGACCCAGCTGCTGGGCCTCCTCCCGGAACATCTCCCGGAACTCCGCCTGGGCGAGCAGTTCCTCGCTGAGGTACTTGATGGCGACCGGCGTGCCCGTCACCTCGTGGAGGGCGAGGACGACACGGCCGCTGGCCCCCGAGCCGAGCGGCCGAGTGTGGCTGTATCCCGGAACGATCCATTCCATTGACTGCCCCCGTTACTCCCCATCAGAAAGTAGCGCGAAACGCGTCACCGCGAGGCCCCCGGACCGTCACGGGTTCTCCGCCGCCGGAACATCCCGTCACACCATCAACGCGGGTTACGAACGGCACATATGATCGCGCGTCAAATCCTGCGGAGCTCGGTTGCGTCCCGCGCAGTGGTGTAGTGGCGCGATCTTGCTGAGTCTCTGCGTCGCGTGGGCCAGGCGGTCTGGTGCGGAGGCACGACCTGAGTGGTGATCGCTGCTGCACCGCTCGGCGGCACATCCCCTCCTTGCCCGGTCCGGTGACCGGAACGGGCCGTGACAGCCGCGTCCATCCGCTGCACGTGCCGACGTATCCCCGTCGGGCCACCTCGACCCGGATGCTGCCTGTGCGCGCCGGCCCCATGCCGCGTCAAGTGCGAGAGGCTGGGTCCATGACGGACATCTCTGAACTGGTCGCGCTGCTCGGTCTGGAACCCCATGTCGAGGGCGGGTGGTACCGGGAGACCTGGAAGGCCCCCGGCGAGGCGGTCCCCGCCGGGTATCCGGGGCCGCGGGCGTTCGCGACCGGCATCTACTTCCTGCTGCACCCGGGCGAGGTCTCGAAGTGGCACCGGGTGCGCTCCGACGAGCTGTGGCTGTGGCACCGCGGCGGCCCGCTGCGGATGCGGCTGGGCGGCGACGGCGAGCACCCGGACGGGGCCGGGGCCGTCGAGGCGGTGCTCGGGAGCGGGGTCGAGAACGGGGAGCGGCCGCAGTTCCTGGTGCCCGGCGGGTTCTGGCAGTCCGCCGAGCCCGCGGGCGACGAGCCGGTTCTCGTGACGTGCGTCGTCGCCCCCGGGTTCGACTTCGAGGACTTCACGCTGGAGTGACCGGGGTGAGGTGAGTGCTCCGGGGCGGGCCGCCCGCCCCGGAGCGCTCCCGGGCGGTTCAGGCGGGCGCGCCCAGTGATTCGACGGCGTTGGCCAGCGGGGTCAGCTCGGGGTTCTTCGCGGCCTCGTCGAGGGCCTCGCGCAGGGCGGCGTCGTTCGTCGGGCGGGCCTCGGCGAGGAGTTTCAGACCGGCCTCGCTGACGTTGGTGTAGATGCCGCGGCGGTCGGTCGGGCACAGATAGCGGGAGAGCAGCCCGCGGTCCTCGAGCCGGGAGACCAGCCGGGTGGTCGCGCTCTGGCTGAGGACGACGGAGTCGGCGACCTGATGCATCCGCAGGTGGCCGCCTTCGCCGTCGTGCTGGCGGCTGAGGACGTCGAGCAGTGAGTACTCGCGGACGCTCAGGTCGTGGCCCGCCTGCAGCGCCCGCTCGATGTGCGCCTCGATCCGGCCGTGCAGCAGCGACAGCGCCCACCAGCCCTGGGCGAGACCGGTGAGTGCGGGGTCGGTGGCGGTCATGGAGGGTCCCTTCTGCGGCGAGGTGCGGGCGTGAGCGCGCATACAGCACAGGATAGAGCACTACCGCGATAGCCCGCGTTTGCAATGAAACGCGTCTGCAATTATTGTGAGGTCCCGTAAGGCGCACTCGCAACGTTACTGGGAAGTGAACCCCATGCCTCTCGCACTCCTGGCCCTCGCTATCGGGGCCTTCGGGATCGGCACCACCGAGTTCGTGATCATGGGGCTCCTGCCCGAGGTCGCCGCCGACTACGGCGTCACGATCCCGACCGCCGGATTCCTGGTCACCGGCTACGCCCTCGGCGTGGTGCTCGGCGCCCCGCTGATGACCGTCCTCGGCACCCGGATCTCCCGCAAGCGCATGCTGATGCTGCTGATGGGCCTGTTCATCGCGGGCAACGTGATCTCCGCGGTCGCCCCGGTCTTCGGTGTGATGCTCGCCGGGCGCATCGTCGCCTCCCTCGCGCACGGCGCGTTCTTCGGCATCGGCGCGGTGGTCGCGGCCGGCCTGGTCGCCCCGGCGAAGAAGGCCGGAGCCATCGCGATGATGTTCACCGGTCTGACCGTCGCCAACGTGGTCGGCGTACCGCTCGGCACCCTCGTGGGCCAGAACTTCGGCTGGCGCACCACGTTCTTCGTCGTCGCGGGCCTCGGCGTCCTGGGCCTGCTCGGCATCGCCAAGCTGCTGCCGGAACAGCCCCGGCCCGAAGGCGTACGGCTGCGCCACGAGCTGGCGGCCTTCCGCAACGTCCAGGTGCTGCTCGCGATGGCGATGACCGTCCTCGGTTTCGGCGGGGTCTTCGCCGCCATCACCTACATCACCCCGATGATGACCGACGTCGCGGGCTTCGCGGACACCTCCGTCACCTGGCTGCTGGTCCTGTTCGGCCTCGGCATGGTCGGCGGCAACCTGATCGGCGGCCGGTACGCCGACCGCCGCCTGATGCCCATGCTGTACGTGACGCTGGGCTCCCTCGCGGTCGTCCTGACGCTGTTCACCTTCACCGCCCACAACAAGGTCGCGGCCGCCGTCACCATCCTGCTGATCGGCGCCCTGGGCTTCGCGACCGTCCCGCCGCTGCAGAAGCGGGTCCTGGACCAGGCGGCCGGTGCCCCGACCCTCGCCTCCGCCGTGAACATCGGCGCCTTCAACCTCGGCAACGCCCTCGCGGCCTGGCTCGGCGGCATCGTCATCGCCTCGGGCCTCGGCTACACCGCGCCCAACTGGGTCGGCGGCGCGCTCGCCGCCGCGGCGCTGGTGCTCGCGATCGTGTCGGGCTCCCTGGAGCGCCGGACCACCGCCCGCGGCCGGCTCACCGCCGACAGCGTGCCCGCCGCCTCCGCCGCGCCCACGCCGACCGTCGAGCGGGAGCCGGTGTCCGTTCCGGCCCACCTCTGAACCATCCCGTTTCCCACCGCGGGACCCCACCCGCCCCGCCCCGTCATCGCACCACCCCACTGAGGAGAACCACCCCATGAGCACCACCACCCCCACCGCTGTCTTCCCGCTGACCATCCAGGACGCCGAGACCCTCGTCGAAGCCGCCCGTGCGGCCGCGGAGACCGCCGGAGTACCGGTCAGCGTCAGCGTCCTCGACGCCGGCGGGCACCTGCTGGCCTTCCGGCGCGACGACCGCGCGGTGCTGATCTCCGGCGAGACCAGCACCCGCAAGGCGTTCACCGCCCTGCAGTTGAACGCGCCGACCGCGGACCTGGTCGAGGCGGTCCAGCCCGGCGCCCCGTTCCACACCCTGCCGACCGCCCTCGACCGGCCGCTGCTGTTCATCGCGGGCGGCGTGCCCGTCCACCGCGGCGGGCGCCTGATCGGTGCGATCGGCCTCGGCGGCGGCGCCCCCGAGCAGGACCACGGCATCGCCGTCACGGCGCTGCGCGCCCTCGGCGACGTGGCCTGACCTCTGCCGGCGGACAGCACGGTGGGCCGCCCCGGATCAGGAGCGGACCACCGTGCCGTCCGCCGACCGGAGGCCGGCGGGTCGTCAGCTCAGCACTCGCGCAGGCCCGGTGCGGGGTCCACCGGCGTCTTGACGCTCACGGCCGGCACGTTGCCCCACTGGCCGTTGTCGAGCTGCGTCCAGTACCAGATGTCGTTGCCGCCCCCGTGCCGGTCGCCGTGGCCCCAGCACTGGAACCAGCTGAACGTCGAGTTCAGCTGTCCCCTGACCGCGGAATTGTACGAACGGTCGGCGTACCCCTTCGCTCCGGCCGCGTTCCCGCAGTGCAGGCGGCCGTCCGCCCAGATGCTGCAGTCGGCGGCGGCCCTGGCGTGCGGGGCGGGTGCGGCGGGCGCGGCCGAGGCGGGGACGGCCGCCGTCAGCCCCGCGGTGAGAGCGGTGGCGGCCAGCGCGAGGACGAACCTGCTGCGTGCGGACATGACTCCTCCAGATGATGGGTGCGGGTGGTGCGTGGGGTGAGGTGGAACGTGAGGTCCGGGGCGGCGCTACGCCCTCACGGACAGGTGGGTACGCCGACGAGCCAGGCGGGACCCTTGATGTAGATGTTGGTGATCCACGCGCGGTAGTCCGGCAGATAGGACCAGGCGTCGTTGGTGAAGCCCTCGGCGGTGACGGACTGCGCGTGCTTCTGGCAGCTGATCTTCACCGAGGTCGGGCCCGCGAACTTGTACACCCGCGCGCTCGTGGTGGACGCGTCGGCGTGCGTCCAGACGTCGGTGCCCCAGGTGCTGAAGCCGCCGCCCGGCGCCGCGGCGCCGTCGATCCGGACCGCTCCGGCGTAGTCGCCGCCCACCCGGGCGTCGCTGACCATGACGTGCGTGCCCGACTGCCGGGCCTCGACCATCTTCCCCGCGCCGAGGTAGACCGCGATGTGGTGGATCGCGCCGCCGTTGCCGTAGGCGAGCAGGTCCCCGGGGCGCAGCGGTGCGGTGCCCTGGGCGGCGCTGAAGCGTGCCGACGCGTGTGTGGTGTTGAACTGGCTCCGGGAGGTGCCGTTGAGGATGTCCTGCCCGGTGGCCTGGGCGTAGGCGAACCGCACCAGCCCCGAGCAGTCGAAACCGCGCCGCTCGGGGTCGTGGTTGCTGGCGGGGTCGCTGGGGTCCACCTGCCCGTAGGTGGCGCCGGGCTGCGCACCGTGGCCACCGCCCCACGAGTACCAGACGCCGATCTGCCCGCAGGCCGCCCGTACCGCCTTCTCCGCCACCGCCGAGGCGCCCGGCGCGAGTACGTCGCAGGTGCCGGCCGCCGCCGCGGCCCGCGCCGGGGCCGACGGGGCCGCTTGCGCGGTCGACACCGACGCCCATCCGCTGAGCGCCAGTACGCAGAGGGCGGTGGCCGCCCTGGTGATCCTGTTGATCCTGTGCCGGGTGTGTCGCATTCGTGATCCCCGTTCGTCCCGCCGAAAGTCCGGTCGCTGCGGTTCGGTTGCTGCCCTCCGAGCCTGTGCGGCGGGCCGGTCGGTGTCGAGGACCCGCCCGTCGCCCGATCCGACGGGAAACGGGAAACACCTGGGGAAACAGCTCTGATCAGCGCTGATCGGCCCTGGCCTGCGCTGTCATGACGGGCAGACGGGCCGGTACGGCACGCCGGGGAGCAACTGCGCCCAGCGCGTCCGGCCCGCCCCTCCGGCCAGCCGGCAGATCTCGGCGCCGCGCTGCCGCACATCGACGTTCCACAGCCGCACGGTGCCGTCGTTGCTGCTGCTGGCCAGCATCGGCTGCCGGGGGTCGAAGGCGACCCCCCAGACCGCGCCGCTGTGTCCGGTGAGAGTGGCGGTGAGCCGCCACCCGCCGGTGTCCCACAGCCGTACGGTGCCGTCGCTGCCACTGCCGGCCAGCGTCCGGCCGTCCGGGCTGAAGGCCACCGCGCGCACCGCGCCGCTGTGGCCGGACAGTCCGGCGGTGCGGCCGTCGGCGCCGGGCCCGCTCGGGTCCCAGAGCCGTACGGTGCCGTCGTTGCCTCCACTGGCCAGGGTCCGGCCGTCCGGGCTGAACGACACGCCCCGCACCGAACCGCTGTGCCCCCGGAGCACGGCGCCGGCCCGGCGTCCGGCCACGTCCCACAGCCGCACCGTCAGATCGTCGCTGCCACTGGCCAGCGTCCGCCCGTCCGGGCTGAACGCGACGGTGTTCACGAAGTCCTGATGCCCGGTGAGGTCCGTGACGAGCCGGTGCCGCGCCACGTCCCACAGTTTGACGGTGCGGTCCGCCCCTGCGGAGGCGAGGAGTCGTCCGTCGGGGGAGAAGGCGACGGCGAAGACGGATCCGTCGTGGCCGGTGAGGTCCGTGACGAGCCGGTGCCGCGCCACGTCCCAGAGTTTGACGGTGCGGTCCGCCCCTGCGGAGGCGAGGAGTCGTCCGTCGGGGGAGAAGGCGACGGCGAAGACGGATCCGTCGTGGCCGGTGAGGTCGGCGAGCCGCCGGCGGTGGGTGACGTCCCAGAGTTTGACGGTGCGGTCCGCCCCTGCGGAGGCCAGCAGCCGTCCGTCCGGGGAGAAGGCCGACTGCCAGAGCTCGGCGAACGGACGCGTGGTCAGCGCGGACCTGCCCAGGTCCCACAGCACCACGGACTGGTCGAACCCCGCCGTGGCCAGCAGGTTTCCCGGCCCGACGGCGATGGACAGCACGTAGTCCGTGTGTCCGGCGAGGGTGGCGGTCACCCGGTGGGTCGCCGTGTCCCAGAGCTTGGCGGTGCCGTCGCCGCTGGTGCTGATGACAGCGGTACCCTCCCGGCTGAACGCCACCGCGTTGATGTCGTCGTTGTGGCCGGTGAGAGTGGCGAGCGGCCGCTGCTCCGCGACGTCCCAGATCCGGACGGTGCGGTCGGCGCTGCCGGAGGCGAGGGTTTTCCCGTCCGGCGCGAAGGCGACGGAGAGCACCTCGTCGTTGTGGCCGGTGAGGGTCGTCAGCGGTTGCCGGCCCACGGCGTCCCAGAGCCTGATGGTGCGGTCGGCGCTGCTCGAGGCGAGGGTTTTCCCGTCCGGGGCGAAGGCGACGGAGAGCACCTGGTCGGTGTGGCCGGTCAGCGTCGTCAGCAGGCGCCGGCCCGCGACGTCCCAGATCCGGACGGTGCCGTCCGCCCCGCCGGACGCGAGGGTCGCGCCGTCCGGCGCGAAGGCGACCGCCCGGACGCCGCCGCTGTGACCGGTCAGGGTCCCGGCCGCCCGGTGGTCCGCGACGCCCCACAGCCGTACGGTGCCGTCCGAGCCGGCCGACGCGAGCAGCCGGCCGTCCGGGCTGAACGCGACGGAACGCACCGGAGCGCCGTTGCCGGTGAGGGCCGCCACCGTCCGGTGGTCCGCGACGGACCACAGCCGTACGGTGCCGTCCGAGCTCGCCGAGGCCAGCAGCCGGCCGTCCGGGCTGAACGCGACCGCGTTGACCGGTCCCGTGTGGCCCCTGAGCCGGCCGGCGAAGTACTGGGACTGCGTGCTGAGCAGGGCGCCGCGCGCCTCGGTGGTCGGCGCCGTGCGGTACGCGGCCGCGGCCAGCAGTATGGACGCCTCCGGCTGCCCGGTCGCCAGCGCGCCGGACCGCACCGCCATCTCCTGCGACTGCGCGACCCGGCGCTCGTCGACGGCACGCGACCGCTGCTGGAACGCCAGGCTTCCGGCGAGGACCGCGACGACCAGCAGCGCCGCGAGGGTGACCAGCAGCCGCCGCTGGACCGTGGCCTGCCGCCGCGCGGCGGTCCGGCGGCTCCGCTCCTCCGCCAGGCTCGCGTCCAGGAACTCCGTCTCGTGCGGGCCGAGTTCCGCGCGGCCGTCGGTCTGCTCCGCCCATTCCCGCGCGACGGCCAGCCGGTTGCCGCGGTGCAGCAGCCCGGGGTCGCGCCGCTCCCGCACCCACTCGCCCGCGGCCTGGGCGAGCTGCTGATGGGTCAGCAGCCCCGCCCGGTCGTTGTCGATCCAGCCGCGCAGCCGGGGCCAGGCGCGCAGCAGCGCCTCATGGGTGATCTCCACTGCGTCCCGGTCGACGGTCAGCAACCGGGCCCGGACGAAGGCGTCGAGGGTCGCCTCGGCGGCCCGCCGGTCGGGCAGCTGCGCCAGCAGCGGATCGCGGTCCGCCCGGCGCCGGGACTCCACGTCGCCGTCGCCGACGTGCACCAGCCGGACCAGGATGCGCCGGGCGAGGTCCTGTTCGGCCGGCTGCAGCCGGCCGAAGACCTCCTCGGCCGACCGGGCGATCGCGCCGTGGATGCCGCCCGTCATCTCGTACCCGTGCACGGTCAGCGTGCGGCCGCTGCGCTGCTGCCAGGTGACGAGCAGCGCGTGGGAGAGCAGCGGAAGGGCGCCGGACGCTGTCCCACGGGAGGCGCCTCGCACCTCCAGGTCCCGCAGCAGCAGTTCGACCAGGCCCGGCTCCAGTGCGAGCCCGGCCCGTTCGGCGGGGCGGACGACGGCCTCCCGCAGTTCGGCCGCGGTCATCGGGCCCAGCGCGAACAGCCCGTGGGTGAGGACCGCCGCCAGCTCCTCGTGTTCGAGGCAGCGCCCGCAGAAGTCCGCCCGCATCCCCAGCACCACCGTGGCGGGCGGCTCCCCGCAGCCGGACGCGGCGCGGGAGACGGAGCAGAGCACGGAGACGAAGGCGTGCCGCTCCGCCTCGTCCGCGCACAGCGTGAACGTCTCCTCGAACTGGTCGACCAGCAGCACCAGCCGCGCCGTGCCGAGGACCGGGCGCAGGATCTCCGCCAGCCGGCCGGGCCCTTCCTCGAGCTCCTCAGGGGTGACGCTCAGGCCGGTCCCCAGCGCCTCGGTCACACAACGCAGCAGCTCCTTCAGCGGGTTCGGGGTGGGCGTGCACACCACCACCGGCCAGCCGCGGGATCCCGCGACCGGCAGTGCACCGCGCTCCAGCGCGGGTACCAGCCCGGCGCGCAGCAGGGAGGACTTTCCCGCGCCGGACGGGGCGATCACCGCCAGCGGCCCGCCGCCGATCCGGCCGGCGAGCTGTTCCAGCAACTGGGCGGTGGCCCGGTCCCGGCCGAAGAACCACCGCGCGTCCTGCGGGCGGAAGGCCGCGAGCCCCGGGTAGGGGCACACCGCGTTCCGCGGGTCGTCCGCTTCCGGTGTCCTGGCCGGTGGCACCTCGGGGACCAATCGCGCCAGCGCGCCCCCGGCCAGCAGCTCTTCGTCGCACCGGCGGGCCAGATCGGGGGTGGGCGGCTTGCCGCCGTTCTCGATCTTGCTGAGATAGCCCTTGCTGTAGTGGATCCGCTGCGCGAGCGCCGTCAGCGACAGCCCGCGCGCACCCCGCAGCCGGCGCAGCTCCGCCCCGAATCCGGCCGGTCCGTGCGCCGACGTTTCGTCCGGTCCACCCATGCGTACTCCCGCGGAGATCCGGATCACCACGCTACAGGTGGGATCGTGATACTTGGTCACCAATGGGCATGGCTGCGGGAGATGGCTGCGGGAGATGGTGGCGGACAGCCCGGGCGTGGTGCCGGCCCCGGAGTGCCGGGGCCGGTCCCGCCGTCATCTGGTGCTGATCTGCACCTTCCTGATGTCCACGGGAAGGGCCGGGTAGCCGTCGCCGGGGCCGTTCTGGTCGTCCTCGCCGGCCGCGGCGATCTTCTGCAGGACGTCGAGCCCCGCGGTGACCTTGCCGAACGGGGTGTAGGCGGGGGAGAGCTTGGTGTCCTTCCAGACGAAGAAGAACTGGCTGCCGTTGGTGTTCGGACCGGCGTTGGCCATCGCCAGCGTCCCGGCCGGGTAGGTGGCGCCCGTCAGGTTCTCGTCGGGGAAGGAGTACCCCGGCCCGCCGCTGCCGGTGCCCGTCGGGTCACCGCACTGCAGCACGTACAGCCGCTGGGTGGTGAGGCGGTGACAGTGCGAACGGTTGAAGTAGTCGCGCTCGGCCAGGAACCGGAACGAGTACGTGGTGCACGGGGCCTTGTCCGTCAGCATCTTGACGGTGATGGAGCCCTGACTGGTCTTCAGCGTCGCGCTGTACGGTCTCGCGGCCTTCCGTGCGTCGAAGACCGGTATCCCCTTGAAGTTGTCGGCGGGGACGGCCGCGGTGTACGCGCAGGGGGCGGGCACCGGTGGCGGATCGTCGGCCGCCGCGGCCGTCGTCAGGCTCAGCGGGAGAACAGCGGCGGCGGTGAGCAAAGCCCATTGCTTGCGCTTCATACGAGGACCCTCCGGATCGGAACCTGACACGGCCGCACCATGCCTGCCCGATCTGGTGGGGGCTAAGCGCCGCATGGGCCCGGTGGGACGTGATGGCCGAAACCGGTGCGTCCCCGCGCGGGTTCCGTACCCCCCGCACCGGTGCGCCCGGCGGGCCGCCCGCTCGCGCGGGAGGCCCGCCGGGCGGCCGGTCACACCTTGCGGTACGTGTACGCCTCCTCGGCCGCGGCGACGACCGCCGCCAGGTCCGCCCCGGCGGACGCGGTGACCACCGCGGCGACCGCGCCCTCGACGAAGGGCGCGTCGACGAGCCGGGTGTCCGGGGGAAGTTCGTCCTCCTCGGCCAGCATCGCCTTGACGGTGAGCACGGCGCTGCCCAGATCGACCAGGACCGCCACCCCGGCGCCCTGGTCCACGGAGTGCGCCGCCGCCGCGATCAGGTCCGAGCTGGTGCCCAGCTCACCGTCGGGAGTGCCGCCCGCCGGTGCGACGCGCGCGACGGCGCCGCCGCCGGCCAGCCCCGTCGCGAGCAGGCCGACCGCTTCGGCGACCGCCGCGCTGTGCGACACCAGGACGATGCCGACCAGGCCGTCGCTCATGCGACCGCCTCCGCCGCGGTGTCCGCGAGCGCGGCGACCAGCAGCGCGGCCGAGGTCGCGCCGGGGTCCTGGTGTCCGATGCTGCGCGGGCCGAGATAGCTCGCGCGACCCTTGCGGGCCTGCAGCGGCACGGTCGCCGCCGCGCCCTCGTCCGCGGCGATCCGGGCGGCGGCGAGGCCGTCCGCGAGCCCGGCGCCCGCGTCGAGCGCGAAGGACAGCGCCTCGACCGCCGGGACGAGCGCGTCGAGCATCGTCTTGTCGCCAGATACGGCCCCGCCGAGCTTCCCGACCGCCTCGACCCCGGTGCGCAGGGCGTCGCGGAACTCCTCGGGGGTGGCCGGGGTGCCGTCGCCCAGCGCCTTGCCCGCCCTGCGCAGCAGCGTGCCGTACAGCGGGCCCGCAGCCCCGCCCACGGTGCTGATGAGCTGCGAGCCCACGAGGGTGAGCACCCCGCCCGGGGTCTGCGGCGGCTCCAGCTCCACCGCCGCGTGCGCCGCGGTGAAACCGCGCCGCATGTTGCTGCCGTGGTCGGCGTCGCCGATGGGGGAGTCGAGTTCGGTCAGCCGGTCCGCCTCGCGGTCGACGACCGCGGCCGCCGTCGCCAGCCAGCGGCGCAGGAAGTCGGCGTCGATCACCGGGCCGGGAGCCGTGGATGCGTTCATGCGGTCCTCTCTACGGGGCGTGTCCATGGAGTCGCGGGTGGCAGGGCCTGGGTCACGGCCGCGATCAGCGGCACCAGCACAAAGGCTGCTTCGCGGCCGCGCCCCAGGTGTATTGACCCGCAGGGTTGTTTGCGCGGGTCAATACACCTAGCAGCCCCAGCGCAGGCCCGGCGTCGAGACCGGGGCGTCCCACAGCCGCAGCAGTTCCTCGTCCACCTGGCACAGGGTCACCGAGCAGCCGGCCATGTCGAGGGACGTCACGTAGTTGCCGACCAGGGTGCGGGCGACCGGTACCTTGCGTTCGGCCAGCGCCCGGTGCACCTCCGCGTTGAAGCCGTACAGCTCCAGCAGCGGGGTGCCGCCCATCCCGTTGACGAGGGCGATCACCGGCGCGTCGGGCCGCAGGTCCTCGACCACCGCGTCGACGACGACATCGGCGATCTCGCCCGACGTCATCATCCCGCGCCGCTCGCGGCCGGGCTCGCCGTGGATGCCGACGCCCAGCTCCAGCTCACCGGCGGGCAGATCGAAGGTGGGGCTGCCCTTGGCGGGGGTCGTGCACGCGCTGAGCGCCACGCCGAAGCTGCGCGAGGACTCGTTGACCCGCCGGGCGAGCGCCTCGACCCGCTCCAGCGGTGCGCCCTCCTCGGCCAGGGCGCCGGCGAGCTTCTCGACGAAGAGCGTCGCGCCGGTACCGCGCCGGCCGGCCGTGTACAGGCTGTCGAGGACGGCGACATCGTCATTGACCAGGACCTTGGCGATCTGTACGCCCTCGTCCTCGGCGAGCTCGGCCGCCATGTCGAAGTTCAGCACGTCGCCCGTGTAGTTCTTGACGATGAACAGCACGCCCGCGCCGCTGTCCACGGCGGCCGCAGCGCGGACCATCTGGTCCGGCACGGGCGAGGTGAACACCTCGCCGGGGCAGGCGGCGTCGAGCATGCCCCGTCCGACGAACCCGCCGTGCAGTGGTTCGTGCCCGGAGCCGCCTCCCGAGACCAGACCGACCTTGCCCGCGACGGGCGCGTTCCGTCGCACGATCAGCCGGTGCTCGACGTCGACGATCAGTTCCGGGTGGGCGGCCGCCATGCCGCGCAGAGCGTCGGCGACCACGCTTTCGGCCACGTTGATGAGCATTTTCATGAGGTGCGGCCCTCCGCTTCAACAGCTGTCGTTGCGTCCACTGTGCACGCTGGCAGCCTACGTACCGGGCCTGGCGAAGGCACCCCGGCGGCGGGCCCGGCGCGGCGCCCGCCCCGTACGACCTATGGCGGAGAGGGCTCCGCCCGCAGGCGCAGCGACCGCGCGACGATGCTGTCCGACGTCACGAGGGCCTGCTCCGCCTCCACGCGCGTGAGGAAGACGCCGGGCGGGATGACGGGCAGCATCGGCAGCTTGTCGGGGTGAAGGTCACGCAGAAGACGCCTTCGACGCAGCCGCTGAGCCGGGTGAGGTACAGCAGGACGTTGCCACTGAGATCGAGCCGGTCCGCGCTCAGGGCTAGCCACCGGCCGGGACCGTCGTGGGTGGACAGCCGGTCGTCGGTGAGTGACGCCGACGCCATGCTGACGACCATGACCTTCAGCGGGCCCCCGGCGGTGGGCACGGTGGTCACCTAGGAGAGCGCGAAGCCGTTCGGGGTGAAGCGGCTCGTCGTCACCGTCGGCGGCCGGGACCCGGCCCGCGGCGCGCCCGACGCACTGTCGGCGGAACGGACCGGTGCGGCGCCGGCGCCGGCGAGGATCACCAGCAGGACGGCCGGCAGCGCGACGGCGAGCGCCCGGCCGCCGGTACTGCCCGTAGCACCGCCTGCCGCGCCGGGCACGGATCCGGATCCGGGGTTCGGTTCCGCCCCTTCCGCCGGCCCTCCGCGGCGGTGCCGGGCGCCACGGGCTCGTCCAGGATCCAGCCGAGACCCATCGCGCTCCCGGCGATCCCGAGCAGCATGCCGACCAGGAAACCGCCGAGGTTCGTGGCGGCGAACGAGAGCACCGACAGGATCAGCGCGTTGACGCTGACGTACCGGCGGGTCCAGCGGACCCCACCGGCGGCGGATGCCCGGCCGGTGCGGCGGTGCGGGTGATCAGGAGGTGCGGGTGATCAGGCGTGCGGGGACGTGCCGCGACAGGACCCGGCGGAGGGCGGTGACGCCCGGCGGCCTTCTGGCATACTGCGGAAATCCTGTGGCAGTTGGAGAGTAGGCCCGATTTTGAATAATAGTCAACAGCGTGGAACGGACGTTCCACGAGGACCGCGCGGCACCGACCGGTCCCTGGCGCGGCGAGCCGAACTCATAGCCACCGGCCGGAAGTTGTTCGCCAACACCTCGTACGACGCCCTGTCCATGGACGACATCGCCCGGCACGCGGGCGTCGCCAAAGGGCTGATCTACTACTACTTCAAGAACAAGCGCGGCTACTACCTCGCCATCGTGCGCGAGTCGGTCGAGGAGCTCGTGGTGCGTGCCTCCAGCACCGCCGACCTGCCGCGCGCCGAACGCGTGCACCGCACCGTCGACGGCTATCTCCGCTACGCCCAGCACAACCAGGCCGCCTACCGCACGATCGTGAGCGGCGGTGTCGGCTTCGACGCCGAGGTGCACGCGGTCCGCGACGCGGTGCGCGAGGAACTGCTCGCGGCGATCGCCGAAGGCGCGTACGGGCACCGGGAGCTCCCGGTGGTCGCGCGCACCGCGCTGGTCGGATGGCTGTCGTGCGTCGAGGGCGTGACCCTGGACTGGCTCGGCCACCAGGGGCTGGAGCGGGACGTGGTGCGGTCCCTGCTGGTGCGCATGCTGCGGGACACCCTGCTGGCGATCCAGGACTTCGAGCCGTCCTGCCCCGCGCCGGTCGCCGAGTGACGGGGCAACCCACCGCCCGGTGTTAGCCCTTCCGAATTACTGGAACGCGTTCTAGTCTGTGCGCCGTCGCCGCAGGGACCGGGGACCCGGAGACCTTAGGAGGGGCCGTGCACCTGGACTACACACCCGAGCAGCAGCAACTGCGCGTGGAGCTGCGTTCGTACTTCGCCGGACTGGTGCCGGACAACGTCTACGCCCGCTACGCCGATCCCGCGGCGCAGAAGAAGTTCTACCGGGACACCGTCCGCCGGCTCGGCGCCGACGGCTGGCTGGGCATCGGCTGGCCCGCGGAGTTCGGCGGCCGGGGGCTGTCGCCGATGGAGCAGTTCATCTTCTTCGACGAGGCGGCGCAGGCGGGTGTGCCGCTGCCGCTGATGGCGCTGAACACCGTCGGTCCGACGATCATGCAGTTCGGCACCGAGGAGCAGAAGGCGTACTTCCTGCCGAAGATCCTCGCCGGGGAACTGGACTTCGCGATCGGCTACTCCGAGCCGGACGCGGGCACCGACCTCGCCGCGCTCAAGACCCGCGCGGTGCGCGAGGGCGACGAGGAGTCCGGCACCTACACCGTCAACGGCCAGAAGATCTGGACCACCAACGGCGACACCGCCGACTGGGTCTGGCTGGCTGTGCGCACCGACCCGGATGCCCCGCCGCACAAGGGCATCACGATGCTGCTGGTGCCCACCTCGGACCCCGGCTACTCGTGCACGATCATCAACACCCTCGCCTCGCACGACACCACCGCCAGCTACTACGAGAACATCCGGGTCCCGGCCGGCCGCCGGGTCGGCGCGGAGAACAAGGGCTGGCGGCTGATCACCAACCAGCTCAACCACGAGCGCGTCACCCTCGCCGCCCACGGCACCATGGCGATCCGCGCCCTGCACGACGTGCAGCGCTGGGCCGCCGACACCAAGCTCGCCGACGGCAGCCGGGTCATCGACCTGGGCTGGGTGCGGCGCCGGCTCGCGCTGACGCACACCCGGCTCGACGCGATGAAGCTCCTCAACTGGCAGATGGTGGACGCCCTCCAGCAGGGAACGCTCACCCCGCAGGACGCCTCCGCGGTCAAGGTCTACGGTTCCGAGGCCCGCCGGGACGCCTACGCCTGGCTGATGGAGATCACCGCGGCCGCGGGCCCGATGAAGGAGGGCTCCGCGGGCGCCGTCCTCCACGGCGAGCTGGAGCGCGGCTACCGCAGCGCGGTCATCTTCACCTTCGGCGGCGGCAACAACGAGATCCAGCGGGAGATCATCTCGTGGATCGGCCTGGGTATGCCGCGCGTCCGCCGTTAGCGTGGGGGTAGGGGCACACGGGCGGCGATGGAGGCGGCGATGCGCGACGCGGACCCCGGGCTCTTCGGACCCCGGTCGGTCACCTGGCAGCTGCGCGGCGATCCGATCATGTGGGTCGCGGGGGTGCGCGCCCTGTATCTGCAGGCCCTGCACCCCCGCGCCGTGCAGGGCGTCATGCAGAACTCCGACTTCCGGAAGGACGCCTGGGGGCGCCTGCTGCGGACCGCCGACTTCGTCGGCACGATCACCTACGGCACCTCCCTCCAGGCCGAGCGGGCCGGGGCCAGGGTGCGCGGCATACACCGCCGGCTCGGCGCGACCGATCCGCGCACCGGTGAGCGGTTCGGCGTGGACGACCCGGAACTGCTGCTGTGGGTGCACTGCGCCGAGATCGACTCCTATCTGGCGGCCGCCCGCCGGTCCGGGCTGCCGCTCACCGGCGGCCAGGCCGACGCCTACGTCGACGAGCAGCGCACCGCCGCCCGGCTGGTCGGCCTGGACCCCGGCACGGTGCCCGACAGCACCCTGGCGCTCGCCGACTACTTCGAGAACGTCCGGCCGGAGCTGGCCGCCACCGAGGACTCGGACGCGGTCTACGCGTTCCTGCAGGCGCCGCCCGTGCCCTGGCCCCTGGTGCCGGCCAGGGCCCTGCTGTGGGCCCGGGTCGCGGACCTGGCCTACGCGGCGCTGCCGCCCTTCGCCCAGCAGCTGTACGGCCGCCCGGCGCCGTCCGCCGCCGCCACCGGGCTGCGGCTGCGGCTGGCCGGCCGGGCGCTGCGCACCGTCCCCGCCCAGCTGCGCTGGCAGCTGCCGCCGGGACATATCCTCAAGGCGGTGGGGCGGCTCGGGCCCGGAAGCCATCCGTCCGTGTACAAGCTGCGCGAAGGGGCGCGTTCCCTGCCGTAATGCGACGTGCCTCCCGGCGGTGCCTGCGGCCATACTGGACGCCGGGGGAGTTACGCGGAACGACGGGGGCGGCGGCGGATGATGGCGGCTGTACACGATGGCAGTGGCACGCTGATTCAGAGCCGGTACCGGCTGAACGAGCTGATCGGCCGGGGCGGGATGGGCGAGGTCTGGCTGGCCCTGGACGAGTCGCTCGGGCGGCGGGTCGCGGTCAAGTGCCTCAAGCCGCTGAGCCCGGCCGCGGACGCCGGGTTCACCCGGATCCTGCAGGAGCGGTTCCGGCGCGAGGCCCGGGTGGCGGCCTCGCTGCAGCACCGCGGCGTGACCGTGGTGCACGACTTCGGCGAGCACGACGGCGTGCTGTTCCTGGTGATGGAACTGCTCGACGGACGCAATCTGCTCCAGGTGCTGGACGATGCCCGGCGCCAGCCGCTGCCGGTCCCGGACCTCATGGACATCGCGGAACAGGTCGCGTCGGCGCTGGCGTACACCCACGCGCAGGGCATCGTGCACCGGGATCTGAAGCCGGCCAACATCATCCGGCTGAGCGACGGCGCCGTGAAGATCTGCGACTTCGGCATCGCCCGGCTCGGCCACGACATCGGCTTCACCTCCCGCCTCACCGGCACCGGCATCGCCATGGGGACCCCGCACTACATGTCGCCGGAACAGATCGGCGCGTCCGAGGTCGACCAGCGCAGCGACCTGTACTCGTTCGGCTGTGTGCTGTACGAGCTCGCCACCGGGGCGCCGCCGTTCGACATGGACGACGCCTGGGCGGTGCTGGTCGCCCACCGCGACGCCGTGCCCGAGCCGCTGTGCGCCGGCCGGCCCGACCTGCCGCAGGAGCTGGAGCGGCTCATCCTGGACCTGCTCGCCAAGGCCCCGGACGACCGGCCGCAGAACGCGGCGGACGTCGGCGGCCGGCTGAAGGCGATGCGCGGCGCGGCGGAGCGCCCGGTGGTCCCGGCGGCCCCGCTGCCGTCCTGGGCGCGCGACCTGGCCTCGGACTCCGGCGCCCGCGCCACCCGGGCGTTCCACGCCGCCGCGCCGCCGCGGCACGAACTCACCGGCGCCTGGTCCACCCGCTCCGCCTCGGGCGCCGTCGCGCCCGCGCCGGAGCAGCTCGCGACGCTGGCCGCCCGGCACACCGAAGGAATCGACCTGGAGCGGCTGGGCCGCTGGCAGGAGGCGTACGACCTGCACACCGCGGTCGCCGCGGAACGCGACCGGGCGCTGGGCACCGAGCACCCGGACACCCTGACCAGCCGCCACGAGGCGGCGTCCTGTCTGGCCCGGCTGGGCAGGACCGAGGACGCGATGCGGCTCTACGACTACGTCGGCGGGGTGCGGCAGCGGGTCCTCGGCCCCGACCATCCCGACACTCTCGCCGCCCGGCACGAGGCGGCGTACGCGCTCGGCCGGCTCGGTCTGCACCTGGAGGCCCACCAGGGCTACTCCGCGGTGCTCGCCGCCCGCGAGCGCACCCTGGGCGCCGAGCACCCCGACACCCTGCGCTGCCGGCACAACCTGGCCTTCAACCTGGGCCGGCTGGGACGGCTCGACGAGGCGTACGCCATGGCCGTCGAACTCGCCGCGGTCCGGGCCGGGGTGCTGGGCCCCGACCACCCCGAGACGCTGGTCACCCGCTACGAGGTGGGCTACGTGCTGGGCCAGCTCGGCCGCTGGGCCGAGGCGCTGGAGGTGTACGGGGAGGTGGCCGCCGCCCATGAGCGCACCCAGGGTGCCGGCCATCAGGACACCCTGGCCGCCCGCTACGAGATGGGGATATGCCTGGGCCGGCTGGGGCGCAGCGCCGAGGCGCTGGAGCTCTACCGCGACCTGGTCGCGGCCCGCACCCGTACCGCGGGCCCGTCCGACGCCGAGACGCTGCGCGCCCGGCACGCCCTGGGCGTCAACCTCGGCCGGCTCGGCCGCTGGGACCAGGCGCTGGCCGAGGCGGGGACCGTCGCGGAGATCCGTGAGCAGGCGCTGGGCGCGGACCATCCCGACGCCCTGGTCAGCAAGCGCGAGGTCGCGGTGGGGCTCGGCTGGCTGGGCCGGTGGGAGACCGCGCTGGACGTGTACCGCGAGGTCGCCGACGCCCGGACCCGGGTGCTCGGCCCGGCCCACCCCGACACCCTCACCAGCCGCAACGACGAGGCGCACTGCCTGGAACAGCTCGGCCGCTCGGCGGAGGCGCTCGCGCTCTACCGCAAGGTCGCGGCGCAACAGGGGGGCCCGCAGAGGCTGTGAGTTTCCCAAATATCTGACGTTGCGTCAGATAATCTCTTCCGTCTCCGCGCCCGCTGCGGCATCCTGCCCACCATGGAGACGGAGCTGAGCAAACGGCTGGGTATCGAGCACGCCATCTTCGGCTTCACGCCGTTCCCCGCGGTGGCCGCGGCCATCAGCCGCGCCGGGGGAATGGGCGTGCTCGGTGCGGTGCGCTATTCGGACGCGGACGAACTCGCCCGCAGCCTGGACTGGATGGAGGAGAACACCGGCGGCCGGCCCTACGGCCTCGACGTCGTGATGCCCGCCAAGAAGGTCGAAGGCGTCAGCGAGGCCGACATCGAGGCCATGATCCCCGAAGGGCACCGCGAGTACGTCCGCCAGGTGCTCGCCAAGCACGGCGTACCGGAGCTGGGACCGGACGACGTGTCGGGCTGGCGGATCACCGGCTGGATGGAACAGGTCGCCCGCAACCAGCTCGACGTGGCCTTCGACTACCCGATCAAACTGCTCGCCAACGCGCTGGGCTCGCCGCCCGCCGACGTCATCGCCCGCGCCCATGAGCACGACGTCCTCGTCGCCGACCTCGCCGCCAGCGCCCGCCACGCCGGGCACCACAAGGACGCCGGCATCGACATCGTCGTCGCGCAGGGCTACGAGGCCGGCGGCCACACCGGCGAGATCGCCAGCATGGTGCTGGTCCCCGAGGTCGTCAGCGCCGTCGAGGGCATCCCCGTGCTGGCCGCGGGCGGCATCGGCACC
The DNA here is from genome assembly GCF_010548325.1 of Streptomyces sp. SID13666. NCBI lineage: Bacteria > Bacillati > Actinomycetota > Actinomycetes > Kitasatosporales > Streptomycetaceae > Streptomyces > Streptomyces sp. SID13666. The sequence goes on from NZ_JAAGLX010000020.1 coordinate 99,387, forward strand.
GGTGAACAGGTCGCCGCCGGACTGGCCCTGGGCGCCCAGGGCGTCTGGCTCGGCTCGGTGTGGCTCACCACCACCGAGGCGGAACTCCCCTCGCAGGTGCTCATCGACAAGCTGCTCGCGGCGGGCTCCGGCGACACCGTCCGGTCCCGGGCCCTCACCGGCAAGCCGGCCCGTCAGCTGCGCACCGAATGGACCGACGCCTGGGAGGACCCGGCCGGTCCCGGCACCCTGCCGATGCCGCTGCAGGGCCTGCTGGTCGCCGACGCGGTTTCCCGGATCCAGAAGTACGAGACCGAGCCGCTGCTCGGGACCCCGGTGGGCCAGATCGTCGGCCAGATGAACTCCGAACGCAGCGTCCAGGCGGTCTTCGACGATCTCACCCGCGGTTTCGAACGGGCCGTCGACCGTATCAACCGCATCGCCGGCCGAGCCTGAGGAGGCACCATGACGTCCACCGCACCCAACGGCTTCTGGGCACAGGCCGCCCAGGACCCCGACCGGCTGGTGCTGGTCGCCCCGGACGGCGACGAATGGAACGCCGGCCGGCTCAGCGCCGCCTGCAACCAGCTCGTCCACGGACTGCGCGAGGCCGGGCTCGAACCCGGTGACGCCTTCGCGGTCGTGCTGCCCAACAGCGTCGAGTTCTTCACCGCCTATCTCGCCGCGTTCCAGGCCGGCTTCTACCTGGTGCCGGTCAACCACCACTTCGTGGCACCCGAGATCGCCTGGATCCTGTCCGACTCCGGCGCCAAGGTCCTCATCGCCCACGAGCGGTTCGCGGCCGACGCGCAGGCCGCCGCCGACGAGGCGGAGTTCCCGGTGGACCGGCGGTTCTCGGTCGGCGAGGTGCCGGGCTTCCGGCCGTACGCCGAACTGACCGACGGACAGCCGGTCGGCGCGCCCGCGGACCGCACCAGCGGCTGGGTCATGAACTACACCTCGGGCACCACCGGGCGCCCCCGCGGCATCCGCCGCCCGCTGTCCGGGAAGCTGCCCGAGGAGACCTACCTCGGCGGCTTCCTCGGCATCTTCGGCATCAAGCCGTTCGACGACAACGTCCATCTCGTCTGCTCGCCGCTCTACCACACCGCGGTGCTCCAGTTCGCGGGCGCGGCACTGCACATCGGGCACCCGGTCGTCCTCATGGACAAGTGGTCGCCGGAGGAGATGCTCCGCGTCATCGACCGCTACCGCTGCACCCACACGCATATGGTGCCCACCCAGTTCCACCGCCTGCTGGCCCTCCCGGAGCAGGTCAAGGAGCGTTACGACGTCTCCTCCATGCGGCACGCCATCCACGGCGCCGCGCCCTGCCCCGAGCACGTCAAGCGCGCCATGCTCGACTGGTGGGGGCCCTGTGTCGAGGAGTACTACGCCGCCAGCGAGGGCGGCGGCACCTTCGCGCCCGCCGCCGACTGGCTCAAGCGGCCCGGCACGGTCGGCAAGGCCTGGCCGATCAGCGAGATCGCCATCTATGACGACGACGGCAACCCGCTGACGGCGGGTGAGGTCGGCACCGTCTACATCAACATGAAGACCGGCGGCTTCAGTTACCACAAGGACGAGGGCAAGACGAAGAAGAACCGCATCGGCGACTTCTTCACCGTCGGCGACCTCGGCTATCTCGACGAGGACGGCTATCTGTATCTGCGCGACCGCAAGATCGACATGATCATCTCCGGTGGCGTCAACATCTACCCCGCCGAGATCGAGGCCGCGCTGCTCACCCACCCCGCCGTCGCCGACGCCGCGGCCTTCGGGATCCCGCACGAGAGCTGGGGCGAGGAGGTCAAGGCCGTCATCGAACCCGCCGCCGGCCACAAGGCGGGGCCGGAGCTGGCCGACCACATCCTGGCCCACTGCGAGAAGCGGCTCGCCGGCTACAAGCGGCCCAGGACCGTCGACTTCATCACCGAGATGCCCCGCGACCCCAACGGCAAGCTCTACAAGCGGCGGCTGCGCGACCCGTACTGGGAGGGCCGCGACCGCGCGCTGTGACCACGACCGCCGGTCGGCCGGCACCCGCCCGTCCTGACCGGCGGGCGGGCCGCGTCAGATCTCCGGCGGCGGGCCCCAGCGGCCCGGGTCCGGGCGGCCGAACGGCAGGCCGGCGCTCTCACAGGCGTGGCGCAACTGGTCGGTGTCCGGCAGGTCGAAGCTCTCCTTGCGGATGACCTGGCCGGTCGGCGACCAGACGAAGAGCGCCTCCTGGCCCTCCTCGTGGGTGTCGACGCCGATGCCGCCGATCGCGGTGCGGGGGTGCTCCCACCGGGTCCGGCCCGAGCCACCGCGCGAGGCGAGGCGGATGCCGTCCGGGCCGAGGGCCAGCCCCGGGCGGCGCAGGTCGTACAGGCCGCCGAGCAGCGCTCCTGCGGCCGCGGCCGCAGGCAGGCCCCAGAGGAGCCAGCTCATGTCACCGCTGAGATAGCGCATCTTGAAGCCGACCACCCCCACCACGACGACCATGAGCACGGCGCCCGCGATGTAGTACCACTTGCGGGTGGTCCAGGGCATGTCCAGCACGACGGGCTCGGCGGTCGTCCCGGCGGTCACGGCCGGCCGGTCCTGGACGACGCCCGCCGCCAGGCTCGCGTAGGCCGCCGTCTGATAGGCGTCGTGCTCCGGATCGGTGAGCGGATAGCCGAACGCCCGCGCCCGGTCCCGCAGTTCGGTGCGGGAGATGCGGAGCGCGCTGAGCGGCGCGTCCAGCTGCTCGGTCCCGTCCTTGCCGCGCAGCCGCAGCCAGGGGTGACCGTGGCGGGTGTTGATCTCCATCGCGCCGATGTCCGCGCGCTGGACGCGGATCTCCGCGCCGGCGCCCTCCCAGCGCAGATACTCCGAGGTGACGGCCAGTACGGCGTCCGGGGCGATCTGATGGGGGAGGAAGCCCGGCCGCAGGTCGTAGGCGCGGCTGCGCGGCCCGTCCTCGATCACCCGGTAGCCGCGCGACCGCAGCACCGCGAACAGCTCCTCCGCCGGGATCCGGCCGGTGTGCGCGGTGCCCAGCAGCGCCAGGTCATGGCCGTAGATCTGCAGCAGCGCCGCCGGCTCGGCCCCGCCGCCTCCCGTGCCGGGGGCGGACAGCGGCTGCGCGACCAGCCCGGCGATGCGCTCCGCGGCCAGGTCGGTGCTGCCGAAGACCGGATCGAAGGCGGTGATCCGCTCCGGGGTGACGGTCCAGCGCGCGGGCCGGTTCCCGGCCAGCCGGACGAGGTAACCCGCGGCCAGCACCACGACCGTGACCCCGAGGGCGTTGATCAGCGCGACGCGTCCGGGGACCGCCGTCGGGCCGTCGCCGACCGCCGCGACCAGCAGCGCGGTCGCACCGCAGGCCAGCGCCGCCAGCCGGCGTCCGTACTGGCGGGCCCGCAGCCCCGGTTCGGCCCGCGACAGCTCGACCGCGCCCTCCTGGGCCGCCGGCAGCGGTCCCTCCGCCGCGGCGGACAGCAGCGCCGCCTCCCGCCGGGCGAAGACCGTCTCCCAGTGCACCGCCGCGCCCGAGGCGGCGCCCTGCCGGTCCACGATCCGGACCGGGGCGCCGAGCCGCCGGGCCGTCAGATGGAACGGGAACATCGCCAGCGCCATGTCCTCCACGCCCATCGAGCAGAGCCTGCCGACCTTCGTCGCCCCGTATTCGGCCGGCGCCAGGACCTCGAGATCCGGCACCAGGAGCGTCAGCGGCTGCTCGCGGGAGAAAGGATGCGTCACCCGCACCCGGCCGCCCCGCAGTTGCTGCAGCCCGCTCGCGCTCAGCCGCCAGAACGTCAGCGGCCGCAGCCGCCGCCACCCGGCCGCGGCACCCCAGACGAGCGCCGCCACGGCGAACGGCACCACCAGCCGCAGCAGCCGGTCGTCCGCCAGCACATAGGCGATCACACCCGCGAACACCGCTGTCGACGGCGGCATCCACCAGGGCGCCGGGTCCGCCCGCAGCCGGTTGCTCTCCAGGACGGCGCCGGCCCCCGGCCCGGTGACCGGCCCGGCGGACCGGGGCGACGACGCGTGCGACGGCTGCATAAGTGGCCTTGTCCCGAGACGGCGGTGGGTCCAATATCCTGTCAGACGCCCGGAAGAGCGAGGCCGGTGGATCGTCCCTCGTCGTCAGCCGGTCCGCGCGGCGATGGCGCGGGCGCACACGAGGGACTCCGTGGCGGTGGTGTCCACCTCGAGGTCGTACTCCACCCCTTCGTGCACGAGCAGGGCCTGGGACCGGGCCATGCCCGCGACCCGGTCTCCGCGGGCGGCCTCCCGCTCCTCGGCGACCCCGGCCTCGCACCGCACCCCGACCCACAGCACGTGGAGACCCGTCAGCGCCGTGCGCCATCTGGCCTGCGAGCCGGCGCCGCCGAGGAACACCTCGTCGACGACGATCCGGGCACCGGCGCGCGCCATGGCCGCGATGCCCTCGGCCCAGGCCACGTCGAGCAGCCGGAACGCGGCCCCGGTGGTCACGTCGCCGTCCGGGCCGAAGGAGATACCGGAGTCCGAGGCCCGCATCGCGGCGGGCAGCGCATCGACGAGGGTGTCGACGCCGAAGCTCAGCCACGGCTCCGGAAGGACGGTTTGCAGACAGCGGGCGATTCCGCTCTTCCCCGCGCTCGATCCGCCGTTGAGAATGATCACTTGGGTGGGCATGCCGCCACCGTAGGCGTCGGGAGAGGAAGCGGCCAGTGGATACTGCGAGCGCCCGGGACGGCGGAACGATCCGCCTGATGACCTGGAATCTATGGTGGCGGTTCGGGCCCTGGGAAGCGCGCAGGGACGCGATCGCGCACGTGCTGCGGGAGGAACGGCCCGATGTCCTGGGGCTGCAGGAGGTGTGGGGGAGCGCGAGCGAGAACTTCGCCGGGTGGCTCGCCAAGGAACTCGGCATGGAATGGGTCTGGTCCCGCTCACCGGTCCAGGACCGGTGGCACCGGCGCAACGGCGGTGACACCTCGGTCGACGTGGGAGTCGCCGTCCTGAGCCGGTACCCGATCCTGGAGACGGCGGAGCGCCGGCTGCCGGCGGCAGGCTTCCCCGACGACGGCAAGACCGTCCTGCACGCTCTGATCGACGCCCCCGGCGGCCCGCTGCCGTTCTTCACCACCCATCTCAACTCCGGCCCGGCGGAGTCCGGCGTGCGCTGCGCGCAGGTGCGGGAGCTGGCGGCCTTCGTGAACGAGCGGACGGGGTGGGGGACGGAGCGGGCGAGCGGGAGCTTCCCACCCGTCGTGTCCGGCGACTTCAACGCGGAGCCCGACTTCGACGAGGTACGGCTGATCGGCGGCTACAGGACCGCACCCGCCGAACCCGGGCTGGTGCTGCTGGACGCCTGGCGCTTCGCCGACCCCTCGCAGCCGCACGGCACCTGGGACATCGCCCACCGGGATTCGGTCAACTTCGGGGATCGCCCGAGCTGTATCGACTACCTCTTCGTCGGACTGCCGGGCCCCGACGGCCGCGGCTGGATCCGCAGCGCCCGCCGCGCGGCCGACGCACCCGTCGACGGCGTGTGGCCCTCCGACCACGCCGCCGTCGTCGCCGAGCTCGCGACCGGCCCTGTTCTAGCCGTCGATCCACTCGGCTGACAGCGCTCGCGCCGGATTGGCAGCAGCGGCGGCCCCCGACGTCCTCGACCTGCTCTGCGGGAAGTTGGAGGTGCCGCCGTCCAGCGTGATCCTCGTGTCCTTCCCGACGGCGTCCTTCCCGAGGGCGGCCGTCACGACGCGCAGTCCCGCCAGTGCCTTCGGCACACCGATGTACGGGGCGAGATGGACCATCACCTCGACGATCTCCCGCGGCTCGATCCCGATGCGCAGGCTGTTGCGCACATGGTCGTCCAGCTGCGGCTCCACACCGCCCAGCGCCGCCAGCGCGGCGAGGTTGGCGATCTGCCGGTCGCGCAGCGCCAGCCCCTCGCGCTGGTAGGTGCCGCCGAACAGGGCCGTCACGATCCAGTCCGGGAATCCGGGGGCGACCGCGTCGAGGCGGGAGAGAGTGGCCTCGATGGTCTCCGGGCCCGCCAGTTCGCCGAGCAACCGGTAGCCGGCCTCGCGGTCGATGCTCGCCTGCTTCACCACTGTCGTCCCGTCTCGATGGTGTTCCGTTCCGGCGCCGACAGGTGCAGCACCTCGTAGCGGTCCCCGGCCGCGGCGGGAGCGGTGTGCTCCCAGAGCGTGAAGTGCAGCAGTTCCCAGTGCCGGGGATCGACGGCGAGCGCGGCCGAGTGCACGCCGGGCGTGCCGGCGTACTCGCGGACGGCGCCGGCGGCGCGGTCGATGACGGCGGCCGGATCCTCGCCGGGAGGGATCGGCACGGCGCGGCGGGCGGCCGCCCGGGGAACCCGGCCCGCCGCGGGCCCGTGCTCGAAGGCCAGCCCCGTCCAGTGCTCGACCTCGGGGCGGCCGAAGTCGTCGATGATTCCCTGGAATCCCGGCCCCCAGAGGAAGCTGTTCATGCCCTGCGGGGTGTTCCACAGATAGAACGGCGCGTACTGGTTGACGGGCGACTCGCCCCCGACCTCCGGCTGGGAGGTGCCCCCCGTGCCGCGCTCGCGGATGAGGTACGCCTTCAGTCCGAGACCGGGGAAGTCGTCGAGCAGATGGCCCCGGGACTCGACCCGACGGCGGATGATCTTCATGTCGTAGTCGGCGGGCAGCGTGATCCGGTACTGCATGGCGTGCATCGGGCTGAACTCCCTACGGCTCGGCGGTGGTCACCGGTCGGCGGTGGTCGAGCGGGCGGCGAGCAGCGCGACCGCACCGCGCACCGCCTGGTGGAACGGCTCCTGCGAGTCCTCGGCGCGGGCGAGCACATAGCCGCCCTGGACGACGGCGGTGATCATGGCGGCGGTGTCCCGCGGATCGAGCGCGGCGTCGAACTCGCCCGCGGCCAGGCCCTCGGCGATGATCTCCGCGAGCCGTCCGCGCAGCCAGGCGAAGGTCTCCTGGACCGGGCGGCGCAGCTCCGGGCTGTCGATCACGTCCGGATCCATGGCCATCCGGCCGACCCGGCAGCCGCGCAGCGCGTCGCGCTCGCGCAGCAGATAGGCCGAGACCCGCTCCAGTGCGGTGCCCCCGCCCGACATCTGGGCGTCGGCCTGGGCCATCAGCTGCTCCGCGCTGCGCCGCATCGCGGTCAGCGCGAGCTCGGGCTTGCCGGAGAAGTGGTGGTACATGCTGCCCTGGCCGGCGCCCGCGTGCTGCTGGATCGCCTTGGGGCTGGTGCCGGTGTAGCCGCGTTCCCAGAGGAGTTCCTGGGTGCTCGCGATCAACCGTTCCGAGGTCTCCATCATCCGAGTGTACATACTAGTAGGTATAGAATCCACGGAGTGAGGCGATGTGCCGTGCGGCCGCACCGCCTCACCCGGTCGGAGGCCCTAGTCGCGCCGGAAGCCGTAGGCACGCTCCACGCGGGCCACTTCGACGCTGTACGAGGCGTACCACCGCTCCCGGCCCAGCCGTTGCACCTCCAGGTGCTCCGGATCGGCCTTCCAGGAGGCTATGGACTCCGCGTCCGAGTAATAGACCACCAGCAGATCGCGGCCGTCGGGACCGCTCTCCGACTCGCGGCCCAGGTATCCGGGCCACTTGGCGGAGAGCGGTCCCATGCGGCGGTTCGCGTCCGCGTACCCCTCCGGGTCCTCGCCGCTCGGCAGTGTCGTGATGATGACGGCGTAGTACGGCGGCTCGGGACGCTGGAACGAGGTGGAATCGGCGGACATGCGCGCACTCCGATCGACGGGGGATCCTGACCGCTGATCGTAAGCGCCGCCACTGACAACGGCCCGGGACGTCCCCTCGGGCGGCCGCCCGACTACCGCCCGGCCTCCGCCGCGTCGGTGGCCACCGAACGGGCCCAGCGGTAGTCGGCCTTGCCGCTGGGGGAGCGCTGGATGCTGTCCATGAGGACGAGGCTGCGCGGGATCTTGTAGCCGGCCAGCCGGGTGCGGCAGTGCGCCTGGATGTCGTCGAGGGTCAGCGGGTCCGCACCGTCGCGCGGCTGGACGACGGCGGCGACGTGATTGCCCCACTTCTCGTCCGGCACCCCGGCGACCAGTGCGTCATAGACGTCGGGGTGCGCCTTGAGCGCCTCCTCGACCTCCTCCGGATAGACCTTCTCGCCACCGGTGTTGATGCACTGCGAACCGCGCCCGAGAACGGTGACGACGCCGTCCTCGTCGACCGTCGCCATGTCCCCGAGTAGCACCCACCGCTCGCCGTCCCGCTGGAAGAACGTCTCCGCGGTCTTCTCGGGGTCGTTGTAGTAGCCGAGCGGTACGTGTCCGCGCAGGGCGATGCGTCCCGGTTCGCCGACCGTGACCGGCTCCAGCGTGGCCAGGTCGACCACCGCGATATGGGAGTTGACCCGCAGCCGGAAGCCGTTGGCGGGACTGGAGTCGTCGGTGGCCGTTCCGTTGAAGCCGGACTCCGAGGAGCCGAAGTTGTTCAGGATCATGACCGTTGGGACCAGCGCCTGGAACTGGGCGCGGACGGTCTCGGACATGATCGCGCCCGAGCTGGAGATGGTGAACAGCGAGGAGCAGTCGGTGCCGGCCAGCGGTCCGGCGAGGGCGTCCGCCAGCGGCCGGAGCATGGCGTCGCCGACCAGCGAGACGCTGCTGACCTTCTCCTTCTCGATGGTGCGCAGCACCTCGTCCGGCACGTACTTGCGGTGGATGACGACCTTCTGGCCGAAGTTGAAGCCGATGAACGCGGTGAGCGTGGAGGTGCCGTGCATCAGCGGCGGGGTCGGGAAGAAGACCAGCCCCTCGCCGCCCGCGGCGACCCGCTCCGCCAGCTCCTCGGGCCGCTTGACCGGCTCGCCGGTGGGGGCGCCGCCGCCCATGCCGGAGAAGAAGAGGTCCTCCTGGCGCCACATGACGCCCTTGGGCATACCGGTGGTGCCGCCGGTGTAGATGATGAACTGGTCGTCCGCGGAGCGCGGCGGGAAGCCGCGGTCCGGGGATCCGGCCGCCTCGGCGTCGGTGAAGGCCACCGGCGCGATGGCCGGTTCCCGCTCGTCCCCGGCCGGAACGCCCACCCTGACCAGGTGCCGCAGTTTCTCGGTGTGCGGCAGTGCGGCGGCCACCCGGCCGGTGAACTCGGCGTCGAAGACCAGTGCCGTCAGATCCGCGTCCCGGTAGAGGTAGACCAGCTCCTCCTCCACGTACCGGTAGTTGACGTTGACCGGCACGGCACGGGCCTTGACGCAGGCCAGCGCCGTCTGCAGGTACTCGATGCCGTTGTAGAGATGCAGTCCGACGTGGTCGCCGGGAAGGATCCCGCTGCCGATCAGGTGGTGCGCGATCCGGTTCGCGGCCGCGTCGAGCTGGGCGTACGTCAGCCGCCGCTCGGCGCCCGTTCCGGGGTGGTCGATGTAGACGAGCGCCTCCCGGTCCGGGACCACGTCCACGACCGACTCGAAGAGGTCGGCAAGGTTGTACTCCACGGCTCCTCCAGCCTTGATGCTGCGAAGGTCTCGGCGGTCATTAGAACCCTCCTGGAGCGAGGTGGGAAGGGTTCCCGGGCGGGAAATCTGACTGGTAGTCAGAAAACTATTGAACTCGACCTGCGCCTACTGCAACCTGTTCTAGGTCCGCGACGGAAGATTGCGACCTTGGAGGCCGGCCATGGGCGGCACGGAACATCTCACGGTGGAGCGCGTCGGCGCGACGCTCGTACTGACCCTGAACCGGCCCGAGGCGAAGAACGCCCTCTCGCTGCCGATGCTGGTCGGTCTGTACGACGGCTGGCTGGCGGCCGACGCCGACGACTCGATCCGCTCCATCGTCCTCACCGGGGCCGGCGGCACCTTCTGCGCCGGCATGGACCTCAAGGCGCTGGCCTCCGACGACGGCGCGATGGCCGGGCAGGAGTACCGCGACCGGATGAAGGAGGACCCCGATCTGCACTGGAAGGCGATGCTCCGGCACCACCGGCCGCGCAAACCGGTGATCGCCGCCGTCGAGGGGTACTGCGTGGCCGGCGGCACCGAGATCCTGCAGGGCACCGACATCCGCGTCGCCGGGGAGAGCGCCACCCTCGGGCTCTTCGAGGTCCGGCGCGCGCTCTTCCCGATCGGCGGCTCCACCGTGCGGCTGCCCCGGCAGATCCCCCGCACCCACGCCCTGGAGATGCTGCTCACCGGCCGCCCCTACTCCGCGGCGGAGGCGAAGGACATCGGCCTGATCGGCCATGTCGTGCCCGACGGCACAGCGCTGAAGCGAGCCCTGGAGATCGCGGAACAGATCAACGCCAACGGGCCGCTGGCCGTCGAGGCGGTCAAGGCGTCCGTGTACGACACCGCGGAGATGACCGAGACGGAGGGCCTCAAGCACGAACTGGAGCGGGGCTGGCCGATCTTCGCCACCGCCGACGCGAAGGAAGGTCCCCGGGCCTTCGCCGAGAAGCGCCCCGCGGTCTTCAAGCGCGCCTGACCCCAGGGACCCAAGGAGAGAAGCCCCCATGACCGAAGTCCTCAGCGCACCACTGGTCGTCGAGTTCCCGTTCACCCGCTCGCTCGGCCCCGTCCAGAGCGCGTTCCTCACCGGCCTGCGCGAACGCACCGTGCTCGGTGTGCGCACCGGCGACGACCGGGTGCTCGTACCGCCCGTCGAATACGACCCCGTCACCTCGGCGGAGCTGCGGGAACTCGTCGAGGTCGGCGCCACCGGCACCGTCACCACCTGGGCCTGGAACCCCGACCCCGGGCGCAACCAGCCGCTCTCCACGCCCTTCGCCTGGGTCCTGGTCCGCCTCGACGGCGCCGACACCGCGATGCTGCACGCCCTGGACGCGGCCGGCCCCGACGCCGTCAGCACCGGAATGCGGGTACGGATCCGCTGGGCCGCCGAGCGGGTCGGCGCGATCACCGACATCGCCTGCTTCGAACCGGACGACGGGACCGGGCCGCCGGAACGCGCGGCCACCGCGCACCACGGCGAGTTCACCGATCCGGTGACCGGCATCGTCGCCCCCGCGCGCCTCGACTACGTCTACAGCCCCGGCCGGGCCCAGACCCGCTACCTCGCCGCGCTCGCCGACCGCAAGATGATCGGCGAACGCTGCCCGTCCTGCCGCAAGGTCTACATCCCGCCCCGGGGCGCCTGCCCCACCTGCGGCGTCGCCACCGAGGAACAGGTGGAAGTGGGACCTGGCGGCACCATCACCACCTTCTGCATCGTCAACATCAAGGCCCGCGGCCTCGACATCGAAGTGCCGTACGTCTACGCGCACATCGCCCTGGACGGCGCGGACCTCGCCCTGCACGGGCGCATCGGCGGCCTCCCCTACGACCAGGTGCGGATGGGCATGCGCGTCGAACCCGTGTGGAGCGACGACGGCGGCTTCCCCGACCACTACCGGCCGACCGGAGAGCCCGACGCCGGCTACGACACGTACAAGGAGATGGTCTAGATGCGGGACGTCGCGATCGTGGCGTTCGCCCAGAGCCGGCACGCCCGCAGCACGGCCGAGGTCTCCGAGGTCGAACTGCTCATGCCCGTGCTGCACGAGGCGCTCGACCAGGTCGAACTGAAGGCCAGCGACATCGGCTTCACCTGCTCCGGGTCGTCGGACTACCTCGCCGGCCGGGCCTTCTCCTTCACGATGGCCCTGGACGGGGTCGGCGCCTGGCCGCCGATCTCCGAATCGCATGTCGAGATGGACGGCGCCTGGGCGCTCTACGAGGCCTGGGTGAAGATCCTCACCGGTGAGGCCGACACCGCGCTGGTGTACTCCTACGGCAAGTCCTCGCCCGGCGACGTCCGCGAGGTACTGACCCGCCAGCTCGACCCGTACTACGTCGCGCCGCTGTGGCCCGACCCGGTCGCGCTCGCCGCGCTCCAGGCGCGGGCCCTCATCGACGCGGGGCACACCAGCGAACCCGAACTCGCCGGGGTCGCCGCCCGCAGCCGCGCCTCCGCGCGGGACAACCCGTACGCGCAGCTCACCTCCGTCCGCGACGGCGCGGAGTACGTCGTCCAGCCGCTGCGCCGCCAGGACTGCCCGCCGGTCGGCGACGGCGCCGCCGCGATCGTGCTGGCCGCCGGGGACACCGCCCGCCGGCTCTGCGCCAGGCCCGCGTGGATCCGCGGCCTCGACCACCGGATCGAGGCGCACAGCCTCGGCGTCCGCGACCTCACCGACTCGCCGTCCACCCGGCTCGCGGCCGAACGGGCCGGGCTCTTCGACGCACCGGTCGACACCGCGGAACTGCACGCGCCGTTCACCTCCCAGGAGGTCGTGCTGCGCAGGGCGCTGCGGCTGGGCGACGAGGTGGACGTCAACCCGTCCGGCGGTCCGCTCGCCGCCAACCCCATCATGGCCGCCGGCCTGATCCGGCTCGGCGAGGCGGCCGCCCGCATCCACCGCGGCGACTCCGACCGCGCCGTGGCCCACGCGACCTCCGGTCCCTGCCTGCAGCAGAACCTGGTCGCCGTCCTGGAAGGGGATGTGAAATGAGCAAGGCACCCGTGGCCGTCGTCGGCATCGGCCAGACCAAGCACGTCGCGGCCCGGCACGACGTGTCGATCGCGGGGCTGCTGCGCGAAGCGGCCCTGCGGGCGCTCGCCGACGCCGAACTCACCTTCGCCGACATCGACGCGGTCGTCATCGGCAAGGCCCCGGACTTCTTCGAGGGCGTGATGATGCCGGAGCTGTATCTGGCGGACGCCCTCGGAGCGGTCGGCAAACCGATGCTGCGGGTGCACACCGCGGGCTCGGTCGGCGGCTCGACCGCGCTGGTCGCCTCCAACCTGGTCGCGGCCCGCGTCCACCGCACCGTACTGACCGTCGCGTTCGAGAAGCAGTCCGAGTCCAACGCCATGTGGGGGCTCTCGCTGCCGATCCCGTTCCAGCAGCCGCTGCTCGCCGGCGCCGGCGGCTTCTTCGCCCCGCACGTACGCGCCTACATGCGCCGCACCGGGGCGCCCGACCACATCGGCTCCCTCGTCGCGTTCAAGGACCGCCGCAACGCCCTGAAGAACCCCTACGCCCACCTGCACGAGAAGGACATCACCCTGGAGAAGGTGCGGGCCGCCCCCATGCTGTGGGACCCGATCCGCTACTCCGAGACCTGTCCGTCCTCCGACGGCGCGGTCGCGATGGTGCTCACCGACACCGAGGGCGCGGCCCGGACGCCGCGCCCGCCCGCCTGGCTGCACGGCGGCGCCATGCGCAGCGAGCCGACGATGTTCGCGGGCAAGGACTACGTCAGCCCGCAGGCCGGCAAGGACTGCGCCGCCGATGTGTACCGGCAGGCCGGGATCACCGATCCGCGCCGGGAGATCGACGCGGTCGAGATGTACGTGCCGTTCTCCTGGTACGAGCCGATGTGGCTGGAGAACCTCGGCTTCGCCGCCGAGGGGGAGGGCTGGAAGCTCACCGAGGCGGGCGTCACCGAACTCGACGGCGATCTCCCCGTCAACCCGTCGGGCGGGGTGCTGTCCACCAACCCGATCGGCGCGTCCGGCATGATCCGGTTCGCCGAGGCGGCGCTGCAGGTACGCGGCCAGGCCGGTGAGCACCAGGTGGAAGGGGCCCGCCGGGCGCTGGGCCACGCGTACGGCGGCGGCGCGCAGTTCTTCTCGATGTGGCTCGTCGGCGCGGACCGGCCCACCACCTGATCGGGCGGTGTATCCGGGCAGCTTGTCCCATTGCCTGTCGGGCAAAGGGCCCGGTGGCTAGGCTGGGTCGCGGATGACGACGTGGGAGGAGAGCGGACGTGGCCGAGAGCACCATCGGACAGCCGTTGACCAACGGTAAGAAGCCGCAGCTGGATCTTGCGAGCGCGGACTGGCAGTCCAGCAGTCAGGGCACGGGCGACGTCCAGATCGCCTTTATCGAGGGCTACATCGCGATGCGGGACGGGCGGAGCCCGGACGGGCCGTCGCTGATCTTCACGCCCGCCGAATGGCGCGCCTTCGTACTCGGCGCGCGTGACGGCGAGTTCGACCTCACCTGAGGCGTCCGTCCCGTACGCCCCACCGGCCGCCGGGCCTCGTCACCGAGGCCCGGCGGCCGGCTGTTCGGGGCCGGACACCAGCATGGCTACGGCCACGGCTACGACTACGGCCACGGCCCGAGTTCGGGCAGCGGCGCCACTCCGCTGTCCAGCGGGCCCAGCGGCTCGCGTCCCGCCAGCCAGGCGGTGAGGTCGGTGAGCGCACCGCCTACGGTGACCGGTTCGCCGTCCCCGAGGACAAGTGCCTCCGGGCCGTCCGACGCCGCGAGCGTCAGCCGCACCCCGTCCGGTACCCGCGGCGCGAGAAAGTCCAGGACGTGCGCGCAGAACGGCCGTGACCACTGCGCGGTCCGGTACCCGATCGCGGCGTCCGCCGTGTGGATCTCCAACTCCCGCCACCAGGCGAGCGCGGCGGCCGACAGCGTGGCGTCGCGATAGCGCACCGGCCGCTCCAGGTCCCGCGGGCCGACGGCCGTCCACGCCTGCTCGGCCTCGTCGAGCGCCGCGGTGACGGCCGCCCGCAGTTCGGCAGCCGGGCGGCCGTGTCCGGCCTCGATGGCGGCGTCTCGGGCCGGCCGCCCGCCGTCGTAGGGATCGATCAGCTCGTCCTTGAGGGCGTAACGCGCCTGCCGGGCCAGGGCGAACCCGACCCCCTCGACATGGCTGAGCAGGTGCCCGCGGGTCCAGCCGGGCAGTGCGCTCGGGGCGCGGACGTCGGCGTCGGTCAGCCCGCCGAGCAGCGCCCGCAACCGCGACTGACTCTCCAGGACCGCCGGTACGGGGTCGGGACGGTTCACGGCCACAGCAGCTCCTTGTGCCGGCCGCCGTCGGAACGGCGGTGGTTCGACCGGGTGTGATCCCGGTTCTTGTCGCCCCGCCGGAAGTCCACTTGCCGGAGGTCCACCTGCCGGCACTCCACCTGCTGGGCGCATCAGCTAATGCATCGCCGCGAATATAACATTAGGTCTCCGCTCCGGGGTGGCTGGTTCCGGCCGTCCCGGTGGCGGGTATCAGGACGTCCGGCGGCTTTGCCCGTGCTTGGGTCGCCCGTCATCTTGTGTGTGGCAAGTGGCCATGGCAGTCTCCGCGCGTATTGGCGCGCCCGTCGCGTTCTCCCCGTTCAATTCGGCGCGACCCCGCACCTGTGTCCCCTGACCGAGGAGTCGCCTTGACGCCCTTGTCCCGCCGTGGATTCCTGGGAGCGGCCGGCGCCGCCGCCGCGTTCGGCACGCTGCCCGCCTCCATCCAGCAGGCCATGGCCGCCACCTCGGCGGCCGGCACGCTCGACGATGTCGAGCATGTGGTGATCTTCATGCAGGAGAACCGTTCGTTCGATCACTACTTCGGCACCCTCAAGGGCGTACGCGGCTACGGCGACCGGTCGCGGCTGCGCTTCCCCAACGGCCAGGACGTGCTGCGCCAGACCGCGAACGGACCCTCCGGCGGCAGCCTCGTACTGCCCTGGCACCTGAACACCGCGACGACGGACGCGCAGCGGGTGCGGGACCTCGACCACGGCTGGTCGGGCACCCACAGCGCCTGGAACAGCGGCAAGTACAACAACTGGGTGCCGGCCAAGAGCGCCTGGTCGATGGGGTACTACCAGCGCGCCGACATCCCGTTCCAGTTCGCGCTGGCCGAGTCGTTCACCCTCTGCGACCAGTACTTCTGTTCCGTGCAGGGGCCGACCAACCCCAACCGGCTGTACCAGTGGACCGCCACCGTCGACCCGGCGGGCAGGAACGGCGGGCCGGTCACGGACAACTCCGAGAAGGGGTACTCCTGGACCACCTACGCCGAGCGCCTGCAGTCGGCGGGCATCTCCTGGCGGGTCTACCAGCAGCAGGACAACTACGACGACAACCCGCTCGCCTGGTTCAAGAACTTCAAGAGCGCCGCCACCACGTCACCGCTCTACGTCAACGGGATGCAGCGGCGTTCCGCCGACGCGTTCAACCAGGACGTGAAGAACGGCACGCTGCCGGCCGTCAGCTGGGTCGTGGCCCCGGCCAACCAGAGCGAGCACCCGGACTACCCGCCGGCGTACGGCGCGAACTACACCTCGAAGTACGTCCTGGAGTCGCTCGCGGCGAACCCGGCCGTCTGGGCCAAGACCGTGGTCTTCCTCAACTTCGACGAGAACGACGGCTTCTTCGACCATGTGGCGCCGCCCGTCCCGCCCGCCGGAACCGCGGACGAGTTCATCGGCGGGGTGCCCATCGGTCTCGGCCCGCGCGTGCCGATGATCGTGATCTCGCCCTGGAGCCGCGGCGGCTACGTCAACTCCGAGGTCGCCGACCACACCTCGCCGCTGCGGTTCCTGGAGAACTGGACCGGGGTGAAGGAGACCAACATCTCCGCCTGGCGCCGCACCGTCTGCGGTGACCTGATGAGCGCCTTCGACTTCAGCACGAAGAACACCACGTTCCCCTCGCTCCCCGACACCGCCGCGCTGGTCGCCGCCTGCGACGCCCAGAACTCGCTGCCCGACGCCGCCCCGCCGTCGGCGCAGGTGGCGCCGGTCCAGGAGTCGGGCACCCGGCCGGCCCGGAGGATCGGCTACGGCTTCGACACGACGTCGTGGACCGAGACGAGCACCGGCCGCATCTGGATCAAGGTGGTCAACACCGGGACGCTGGGCGCCGGGTTCGCGATGTACACCGTCAACCACCGCACGTACGACAACTGGCGCTACACCGTTCCCGTCGGCGGCAGCGTGCAGGACTACTTCAGCGCCCAGACGTACGGTGGCGGCCTGTACGACATCGACGCGCACGGCCCCGACGGCTATCTGCGCGGCTTCAAGGGCGATGTGCGGACCTGGTCGAACGCGGCCAAGGGGCACCCCGAGGCGGCCGTGGCCATCGCCCGCGCGACGCCGCGGAACCTGGCGCTGACGCTGACCAACGGCGGTGGCGCGGCGGTGGTCTTCACCGTGGGCGGCAACGCCGCCGGGGACGGTTCCGGCGGCAGTACGGTGACCGTCGCGGCGGGCGGTACCCAGCAGGTCGCGCTCACATCGGCGGCCGACGGCGGCTACGACTACACCGTCACCGCGAACACCGGCGACGGTTTCGAGCGGCGCTTCGCGGGCCGCACCTACCCCGCCTAGGAAGTCGGCGTCCGCCCGCATCCGGGCCGCGCGAGGGACCGGGGCCGCACTCCCGTGCGGCCCCGGCCGTTCCGCCGCTCCGTTCACGGCCGGTTCAGCCGAGGCCACCGGGGCGGGCGCGGTCCGCGCCGAAGAGATCCGACCACGGCCGCTGTCTGCCGCCGCTCACCGCGGCGACCCCCGAAGCGCGGTACCGGGCGGTCTCCAGGGACCAGTCGAGATTGCCGCGCATCACATGGCGCATGGCGCGCACATAGTCCTCCACCTGCGTCCGCAGCGCGGGCGCGGCGTCGTACTCGTCGAGCACGGCGGGAAGCCGCGCGGCCAGCATCTGGAACCGCTGCACGCGCGCGTTGGCAGCCCGCGCGATGAGTTCCACGGCCCCCTCCAGCGTGTGGTCGCTGCTGTCGAGCAGCAGGATCACACTGTTGTTGACGTCCCCGGCGGCCAACTCCTTGTCCACCGACATGATGTCGTTCACGAAGATCACCACATCACCGGTGATCTCCCGCATCTCGGCGAGCGGGCCCGAGTGCAGCATGTCCGGCAGGGTGTAGCCGCCGCAGCGCTCGGCGAAGTCCAGGCACGGCTGGACGCCGATGGAGTCCCGGCGGCCCCGCAGGAAGGTCTCGAGGGTCATGGCGGGCCGCCGCGTCCGGTTCAGCGCCTCCCAGTGGTAGGCCCGCAGATAGTCCCGCCAGTGGTCGCGGAAGCGGTGCTGCCACACGGTCGGCGTGCCGGCCGCCGAACGGACCCAGATGTCGCGGAATCCGTCCGCGAGGGGGTTGTCCGACGGGTTGGCGGCGCCACGGACGGGGGAAGGTGGTTCGTAGAGGATCGACACCAACGTGTCGACCTCGCGCTCCACGTCGTCCGGCCGACGCCCCAAAGGGCCGTCGAACTGGTCGTCGAAGATGAAGAACCAGGCGTTGAAATCGGCGGCGAGGTCGAGGTCGGGTCCGTTGGCACGGGGGTAGAAGAACGCCATCAGGCGCTCCAGCCGCAGGGCGTCGTACTCCTCGACGTCGCGGTCGAAACGGAGTATCGCCAGGTCGCGCAGCCACCTGAGGGTGTGCTGGCGGGCTCGGTCGGTGTGCGGGCTCGACCGCCCGGGGAAGGGAATACTCAGCAGGGTGGTGCGTTCCGCGAGGATGTCGCGCTGGATGGGGCCGCTGGGGGCTGTGGTGTCCGACAAGGTGCCCACCTCGGGTTGCGTCGCGGTGGTCCGGAGCCGCCCGGACCATGGGGAAAGTGAACTGGCGTTTGCCATCTACCCGTTCGTCCGACCTGGATATCCCCAGGGGGCACTACAGAGCGTCCCGGCGGGCGTACGCTCGGCGCTACCTGCCGAATAGGCAACGAGAACGGGAACGGACATGCCAGACGCGGTAGAACAATTGGGACGAGTGAATCGCTTGGTTCTCGAACGTGAGTCCGAACTCGTCGCGCTCGACGGCGCTTTGAACGATCTCTGCGGGACTCGGTCCGGCACGAAGCACGGCGGGCTGCTCGCTTTCGCGGGTCCTGCCGGGGGCGGCAAGACCGCACTGCTCGCCGAGGTCCGCAGGCGAGCGGCGGCGCGCGGCTGCACCGTGCTGTCCGCACGCGGTGGCGAGCAGGAGCAGGGCATGGCCTTCCATGTCGTCCGCCAGCTCGTCCAGCCGGTGCTCGCGGCGGCCTCCGAGGAGGAGCACCGCCGGATACTGGGCAGCTGGTACGACATCGTCGCCCCGGCGGTCGGGCTGGTGGCCTCGGCCGGCGACGGCGCCCCCGATCCCACCGGCGTGCGCGACGGCCTGGACTGGGTGGTGACGCGCTTCGCCGTCCAGCAGGCGCCCGTCGTCCTGATCCTGGACGACGCGCACTGGGCCGACGCGGAGTCGCTGGCGTGGCTGACCGCCTTCGCCCCGCGCGCCGAGGAACTGCCGATGCTGGTGATCGTCGCGTACCGGCCGGACGAACTGCCCGCCGACGCGATGGCGTTCCGCAAACTCGCCGGCCGGCACGGCTCCCGGCCCTTCGACCTGGTGGCGCTCACCCCGGGCGCCGTCCGGCGCATAGTGCGCGACGCCGTGGGGGACAGCGCCGAGGAGGCGTTCTGCCGTGAGGCGTGGGCGGTCACCGGCGGCAACCCCTTCGAGGTCACCGAGCTCACCGCCAAGATCTGCGACCGCGAACTCAAGGGCCAGCGCGAGGAGATCCCGGAACTGCGCGAACTGGCCTCCGCCGTCAAGGGCAGCGGCCTCATCGAGCGGATCGAGAAGCTGGGCCCGTCCGCGGTCCGCTTCGCCTGGGCCGCGGCCGTCCTCGGCACGTCCATCGCACCGCCGCTGGCCGCGGGTGTCGCCGCGCTCGGCCGCGAGGAGGCGGCCGACGCCTTCGAACGGCTGCGGGCCGCGCGCATCCTGACGGTCGGCACCAACGACAGCTCCACCCTGGAGTTCGTCCACCCGCTGATCGCCACCGCCGTCTACCGGGCGATCCCCAGCGCGCTGCGCGTCGGGATGCACGGCGAGGCGGCATCGGCCGTGACGGAAGCGGGACTGGGTGCCGCCACCGCCGCCCGGCACCTGCTGGAACTGCACCCCGAGGGTGACGAGTGGGTGGTGCAGCAACTGCGCGGCGCCGCCCGCGAGTACCTGCGGGCCGGTGCGCCCGAGGCGGCCCAGCGCTGCCTCGCCCGCGCCCTGCGCGAACCCCCGCCCTACGGTGAGCGCGCGGCCGTGCTCTTCGAACTCGGCTGCTCCTCGCTCCTCAACGAGCCCGCGAACACGGTCAACCACCTGCGGGCCGCCCTGGAGGAGCCGGAACTCGAACCGGAGCTGCGCGAGGCCATCACCTACCGGCTCGCCCAGGCGCTGGGACACACCGGCCGGATGGCGGAGGCCGCCAGAACCGTCGAGGCCGAGGCCGGCCGGGCCAACAACACCCGCACCCGGCTGCGCATGCAGGCCGAGCAGTTCATGTGGAACGCCTTCCGGGCCGACGAACAGGACTCGCCCGCCCGCTCCCGGCGATTGGCCCGGCTGGCGGACCATCTCACCGGCCGCGGCCCGGCCGAACGCTACATCCTGGGACTGCGCGCCTGGGACGCGATGGTGCGCGGCGAACCGGCCCCCGTCGCGGTCCGCTACGCCGAGGAGGCCCTCGGCGACGGCCTCAGCTGGACCGACGAGAACTGGGGCTTCGAGGTTCCGGTCCTGGTCGCCCTCACCTTCATGTACTGCGACCAGCCGGGCCGCGCCGAGGACCTGTTCACCAAGGGCATCGCGGAGCTGGAACGCAAGGGCTGGCGCGGCGCTCACCTGTCGTTCGGCTTCACGCTCCTCGGGTACATCCGCTACCGCCGCGGGCGGCTCGCCGAGGCCGAGGACCTGGTGCACGCCGGGCTGGGCATCGCCGACCGGGTGGGGCCGGGAGTGCCCGCGCAGTGGTTCGCGATCGGCATCCTCATCGAGATCCTGCTGGCCCGCGGCCGTACCCACGAGGCACAGGAGCTCGCCGACACGTACAACTACGGCGAGGTGATCCCTAACGCGGTGGTCTACCCCGACTCCCAGACGGTCTTCAGCGAACTGCTGCTGGCCCAGGGCATGCGGGGCGACGCCGAACGCCATCTCACGGCGGTCGGCCAGCGGCTGGAGGCGCGCGGCATGCGCAATCCCGGCTGGTGCCCGTGGCAGCTGCACCTCGCCCAGGCGGTGGCGCTCGTCGAACCCGAACGGGCCGCGGACACCATCCGGGAGGCCGTTCAGCGGGCCCGCCAGTTCGGTACCGCGTCGGCGATCGGGCAGGCGCTGCACGCGTCCGCCGAAGTGACCGGTGGCGCCGACGGTCTGCGGCTGCTGGCCGAGGCCGTCAGCCATCTCGAACGCTCACCCTCGGCGTTCGAACTGGCCCGCGCGCAGGTCGCGTACGGTGCCGCGCTGCGCCGGGCCGGACTGCCGCAGGACGCCGCCGACCGGTTGCACGCCGGTCTGGAAGGCGCGCTGCACTGCAACTCGGACGCGCTTGCCGGCCGGGCCCGTGACGAGCTCGCGGCGGCGGGGATGCGCCCGCTGCAGCTGCGCAGTACCGGGACCGACACACTCACCGGGCCGGAGCGGACGGTGGCGGAACAGGTCGCGGGCGGCCGGTCCACCGCCGAGGTCGCGAAGGAGATGGGCGCCGCGGAACGCGAGGTGACGCGCATGCTGTCCGCCGTCTACCGCAAGGTCGGCACCGATCACGCCGGGCTGGCCAAGGCCCTCGAACAGACATCGGACAACGGGTTCCAGCACTCTGCGCTGGGGCGATGAACCAGGACCTCGGAAGGTAGGGCCGCGGCAGGTCCGGGACAGGGTCCCGGACCGCCCCGCGGGCGTACGCTGAGGTGGCATCGGACGCGCGAGCGCCGAGCGCATCGGGCGCCCGGCGTACGCGGTGGTACCAGGGGGTGCACGATGCCGGAGCACAGGGCCCGTTCAGGGCGCCCGTTGCTCGAACGAGAGCCCGAACTCGCCGCTGTGGACGAGGCGTTGCGCCAGCTCACCGGCTTGCGGGCGGACGGCGGCGAGAGCCGCGAGGGGCCGCGCGGCGGCCTGCTGGCCTTCTCCGGCACCGCCGGGCTCGGCAAGACCACGCTCCTGGCCGAGACCCGCCGGCGCGCGGCCGACCAGGGCTGCACCGTACTGTCCGCCCGCGGCGGCGACCAGGAGCAGCGGGTGGCCTTCCATGTGGCCCGGCAGCTCCTGCAGCCGCAGCTCGCCGGATCCGGTGAGAGCGAACTGCGCTCCTCGCTCGGCAGCTGGTACGGGATCGTCGGCCCGGCGCTGGGCCTGTGCGCGGCGGGCGACGGTGCGGCACCCGACCCGCAGGGCCTGCGCGACGGCCTGGACTGGGTGGTCACCCATCTCGCCCAGCGGCGCGCCCCGGTGGTCCTCGTCCTGGACGACGCCCACTGGGCCGATCCCGAATCGCTGGGCTGGCTCGCAGCGTTCGCGCCGCGCGCCGCGGAACTGTCCATGTTGATCGTCGTCGCCTACCGGCCCGAGGAACTGCCCGAGCACGCCGGGTCGTTCCGCGGACTGCCCGGCAGTACCGGCCACCGGCCCCTGGACCTGGAACCGCTCACCGCGGACGCGATAGGCGACCTGGTGCGCGCGTCGGTCGGGGAGCACGCGGACGACGCGTTCTGCCGCGAGTGCTGGTCCGTCACCGCGGGCAACCCCTTCGAGGCCGTCGAGCTGACCGCCAAGGTCCGCGACCGGGGCCTGCGCCCCGACCGGACCAGCGCGCACCTGCTGCGCGAACTGGCGGCCGCGGTGAAGGGCAGCGGGCTCACCACCCGGCTGGAACGGCTGGGCGTGCCCGCCGTCCGGCTGGCCTGGGCCGCCGCGGTGCTGGGGACGGAGATCTCCCCGGAGCTCGCCGCGGACATCGCGGGCATCGGCGCGGCGGAGGCGGCCGAGGCCGCGGACGCACTGCGCGGCGCCCGGGTGCTGACCGGCGGTGCGACCCTCGAATTCGTCCACCCGCTGATCGCCACCGCTGTCTACCGGGCGATCCCCGACGCGGCGCGGGTCGCGCTGCACGGCCGGGCGGCCTGGTCGGTCGTCGACGCCGGCCTCGGAGCCTCGGCCGCCGCCCGCCATCTGCTCGAGACCCACCCCGAGGGCGACTCCTGGGTCGTCGGCCAACTGCGGGACGCCGCCCGCGAGACGCTGCGCGCGGGCGCCCCGGAAGCCGCCCGCAGCTACCTCGGCCGGGCCCTGCGCGAACCCCCGTCCCCCGGCGAGCGCGCCGCCGTCCTGTACGAACTCGGCTGCGCCTCCCTGCTGCTCGAGCCCGCCACCACCGTCAACCATCTCCGGGCCGCGCTGGAGGAGCCGGGGGGCGACCCCGCCCTGCGCGAGGGGATCCTCTTCCACCTCTCCCAGGCACTCGCCCACAGCGACCGGCTCGACGAGGCCGCCGACACCGTCGGCCACGCGGCCCGTACCGCCACCGATCCCCGGGTCCGGCTGCGGATGCAGGCCGAGCAGTTCATGTGGGACGCGTTCCGGGCGGACGAGCCCGGCTCACCCGCCCGCTCCCGCCGGCTGGCCCGGCTCGCCGACCGGCTGACCGGCCGCGACCTCACCGAGCGGTACATCATCGGGCTGCGCGCCTGGGACGCCGTCCTGCGCGGCGAGCCGTCCGGCACCGCGCTGCGCCACGCGGGCCGGGCCCTGGACGGCGGGCTGCACTGGGCCGAGGCGGACTGGGGCTTCGAGGTCCCGGTGCTGGTCGCCCTGGTGCACATGTACGCGGACCGGCCCGGCCGGGCGGAGGAGCTGTTCGCCGACGGGATCGCCGAGTTCGAACGCCAGGGCTGGCGCGGCGCCCATCTGTCGTTCGGCTATCTGCTGCTCGGCTACGTCCGCTTCCGGCGCGGCCGGCTCGCCGAGGCCGAGGACTTCGCCCGCGCCGGACTGCGGCTCGCCGAGCGCGTCGGCCGGGGCACCCCCGTCCAGTGGTACTCCGTCGCGGTCCTCATCGAGGTGCTGCTCGCCCGCGGCCGGGTGGCCGAGGCGACGGAACTGGCCGCGGACCACGACTTCCACGCCCCGTTCCCCGCCGCCGTCACCTTCCCCGACGCCCAGGGCGTCTACGGCGAGCTGCTGCTCGCCCGCGGTATGGCGAAGGAGGCCGCCGTGGAACTGGCCGCCGTGGGCCGCCGGCTGAACCAGCGCGGCATGCGCAATCCCGCCTGGTGTCCCTGGCAGCCGCACCTGGCGCTCGCCGAGGCGTCCACCGCCCCGGACCGGGCCCGCGCCACGGCCATGGAGGCCGTCGCCCGCGCCCGGCAGTTCGGGGCCGCCTCCACGATTGGGCACACCCTGCGGATCGCCGCCGAGGTGTCCGGGGGAGCGGAGCGGATGAAGCTCCTGGAGGAGTCCGTCGACTCGCTGGAGCGCTCCCCGGCCGGCCACCAGCTGGCCTGCTCGCTGGTCGCCCACGGGACGGCGCTGCGCCGGGCGGGCCGCCCGGCGGAGGCCGCCGAGCAGCTCTACCGGGGTCTGGAGGGCGCCCTGCAGTGCGGCGCCGACGAACTGGCCTCACGGGCTCGCGGGGAGCTCACTTCGGCGGGCCTGCGGCCCCTGCGGCTGCCCGCCACCGGGACCGCCACCCTCACTGAGCAGGAACACGCGGCCGCCGCCCGCGCGGCCACCGGCGCGACACCGGCGGCGATCGCGGCGGAGCTGTCCACCGGCGAGGTCACCGTCGGCCGGCTGCTCTCCGCCGTCTACCGCAAGCTCGGCACCGACCCCGGCGGGCTGCCGGGGGCGTACCGGACCGACCCGCCCGGCGGCCCGTCCGGGGCAGTCGCGGGGGAGGAATGAGGACGGGCCGCGGAGAGGTCCGGCGGCCACGGCCCCCGGCGCCGCGCAAGGGGCCGCGGGCCACGTACGATGGCCGTATGTCGTTCCTCCGCCGCCGCACCGCAGCCACGCCCACCGGGCCGGACTTCGATGTCCTGGCCATGGACCCGGGGGACTGGCCGGGCATTCTCGGCGCTGGGCTGCTGCCCGGTCCCGACGGCAGCTGCCAGGGCATCTTCCTGCGCTACGACCTCTTCGGCGGGCGCGGTCCCGCCATGCTGATCGGCAATCTCCCCGAGGGCTCCCCGGCGCGTGAGCTGGAGGACGGCCAGGTGCCCTTCGAGGTGGCCCAGCTGATGGTGGCCCTCGGCAACGAGGAGCCGGTGGAAGTGGTCAGCACCGAGGACACCCCCGCGATGCACGGCGACGGCCTGCTCATCGTCCGGCGGATAAAGGTCTCGGAAGCACGGATCGCCTGCGCCCAGTTCGACCGCAGCGACGGCGTCCAGGTCACCATCGCCACCTGGGACCGCCCCATCACCGACGACCTGTACCAACTGCTGAAGCCGCTGCCCGCGGAGATGTTCCAGCAGGGCTGACGGGACGCACACCGCACGCGAAGGGGCGCCGCCGGGATCCGGCGGCGCCCCTGTCACGTCCCACGGCCGAACATCCGCCCGTGGGAGAACGGCTCAGCGCGGAGCGCCCACCTGGGACGGCAGGACGGTGACGTCCTCGGCCCTGACGTACTCCACCCGGTGGCCGAACTGGATCTCGTAGTAGACCTGCTTGCCGCGCACGACCTGGTGCGAGGCGGTGTCGAAGGTCGTCGAGTAGTAGTACTCCCCCTGGACCCGGTTGCCGATCGCGTACTCCTGGCCCGCCAGGAGCTTGTACGGCATCGGCACGATCGCCTGCACGGGAACACCCGCAGGGAACGCCGCCGCCTCGGGATAGGCGCGCCCGTAGACCGGGATGTCGGCCAGGCCCGCCTTCGGGGTGGCGGTCCAGCCCCAGGCGTTGACGGCGGTCGGCTGCGACCGCGGGTTGTGGAACCAGGCCTTCTGGCCGAGGTACCACACCGCCGTCCAGTCGCCCTGGCGCTCGGCGACCGCGTACTGCTGACCGGTGGAGGCACGCGCCCCGACGTCGTTGACGCCCGTCGTGGAGTCACCCGTCGGGTGCAGACCGATGTCCTTCACCAGCGGCGCGTCCTCGCTCGGCGCCGTGTGCAGCCGCACCGCCTCGGAGCCGCGGGCCGGGCAGGTGTCGCCCGCCGTGACGCAGCCGGTGTACAGCGGCCGGTTCTTGTCGTAGTCCGGACGGATGGTGACCAGGCCGCCGCCCGGACCCGCCGTGGCGTGCAGCGGAGCGCCCATCAGCTGGAAGTAGTGCGCCCAGTCCCAGTACGGCCCGGGGTCGGTGTGCATCCCGCCGATGTACGCACCGGTCGGTCCCGGCACGGTGTCGTGGCCGAGGATGTGCTGACGGTTCAGCGGGATGTCGTACTTCTTCGCCAGGTACGCCACCAGCCGCGCGGACGTCCGGTACATCGACTCCGTGTACCAGGTGCCCGGGTCGATGAGGAAGCCCTCGTGCTCGATGCCGATCGACTTGGCGTTGGTGTACCAGTTGCCCGCGTGCCAGCCGACGTCCTTGGTCCTCAGATGCTGGTCGATGTGGCCGTCCGCCGAGCGGACCGTGTAGTGCCAGGCCAGATACGTCGGGTCCTGCACCAGCTTCAGCGCGGTGTCCCAGCTGCCCTCGGTGTCATGGATGACGATGGTGTCGATCTTCTGGCTGACGGGCCGGTCGGCGAGGTCGTGGTTGCCGTAGTCCCCGGGAGTCGTCTCCTGGTAGGGCGCGGGCAGCCACTCGCAGCCCACCCCGCGCGGGCACTCCGTCCCGCTGTCGTTGACGTGCTTCAGGCCCAGCGCCGCCGCCTGCGCGGTGGCCGGGGCGATCCCCGGAGCCGCCGCCAGGGTGACGTTCTGCCCGGCGTCGGTCGTGCGGGACTCGCCCTGCCGCAGCACGTCGTAGACGTCGTCGGCGAAGGCGCCGGCGGTCGCCGAGTCGTCGGCGCCCGAGAAGCGCGCGACGGCGCCGTACCAGTCCGCGGGGTCGGCGCTCAGCGGCTGCCCCAGGGACTTCTGGGCGTCGGCGATCAGGGCCGCGCCGCCGGCGACATTGGCCGCCGGGTCCTTGCGCAGGTCCTGGGCCGGCAGGCCGGTCAGTCCCGCGGCCCGCTCCAGCGTGGTGAGGGTGGCGGGCAGCTTCGACAGGTCGGCGTCGGGAACGGCCTGCCCGGTGCCGGTCAGCGGCCGGGAGTCGTCACCGCGCGAGTCGTCACCGCCGTCACCCTTCTGGGGGAAGTCGGTGAGCGCCGTACGGGCGTCCGTGAGGTGCATCGGGCCGTAGCCCGCGGTGACGCTGGGCAGCCCCTGATGGGTGTCCCAGCGCGATTCCATGTACGACACGCCGAGCAGGACGCTCGCCGGCACCTGGTAGCGCTGGGCCGCGTCGCTGAACGCCCGCTGCAGCGACGAGGTGGCGGGCTGGGCGGCGTTCGCGGATGTGGCCGTGGAGAGCACGGGCAGCAGTGCCGCGGCAGCGGCCGCCGCGGTCACCGTACGCAGTGTGCTCCGTCGGTGTCTCGCTGATCGGGCGGCGGACTCTCGCAATGCGGCCTCCTTGAAGCGGTACTGGGGCGAACGGCTCCACAGAGGTATCGGCTCCCGGACGATCCGTCAACAGGCCCCAATCGGGCACTGTTTGCGCACGTCAAACGCCCGTGCCGGGAGTTTCCCCGGCACGGGCGTGCTGGCCTGCCCCGCGTCAGTGGTCTGAACCGGTGACGCGGGTGCCGGCGGGTGGTGAAAACCCCCGTGATCCGGGGGGCGGGACGGGTCCGCGCGGAGCTCAGCGCGTGCCGACGGCGGCACGCACCGCCCGCCGGGCCAGACCGCAGTCGTCGTGCAGCCGGCGCAGCAGCAGCCGCTGCTCCTCGCCCGCTCCGGGCACGGTCTGCGCGGGCGGGGTGGCGCTGCGCATGGTGCGCTGCACGGCGGTCTCGTAGGTACGGATCTCGCGGGTCAGGACGAGCATCAGGTTGACCAGGAAGGCGTCCCGGGAGGCGGGACCCTGGTTCTGGGCGAGCTGGCTGATCTGGCGGCGCGCCACCGGGTCGTTGCCGAGCGCCGACCACAGCACCGCCAGGTCGTACCCCGGCAGGTACCAGCCGGCGTGCTCCCAGTCGACCAGCACCGGGCCGGCCGGGGACAGCAGCACATTGGAGAGCAGGGCGTCGCCGTGACAGAACTGCCCCTGCACATGGGCGAGTCCGTGCAACAGCTTCTGCAGGTCACCCATGTCCCGGTCGGTGAGCAGCCCCAGCTCGTGGTAGCGCGAGATACGTGCCGGGTAGTCGATCGGCGCGTCGAACACACCGGCCGGCGGCCGCCACAGGTTGATCCGGCCGAACGCGCCGATGGCCGCACGGACATCGGACCGGGGCGGGGTCTCGGTCGGATGGCGCTGTACCGACACGACCCGTCCGGGCATTCGCTCCAGGACCAGCACACAGCTCTCCGGATCCGCGGCGATCAGCCGAGGGACCCGGGCCGGCGGCCGGTGGCGGACGAACGCCCGGTAAGCCGCTATCTCGTGCTGGAACCGCTCGACCCACGCTGGGGACTGGTCCAGCAGACACTTGGCGACCGCGGGACTGCGTCCCGACGTACCGACGAGCAGTGCGGTGCGCCCGCTGCGGCGCAGCATCTGAACAGGGTTGAACTCGGGGCATATCCGCTGAACCGCGGCGATGGCCGTCCGCAGCTGAGCGCCCTGGGGGCCGGTCAAGTCGAGTCTCCCGCTGAGCGGATGGGAGGTGCCCGTCGGGAGGCCCCGCCGAGCGGCGGTGAGCGGCGGACGGGTGCGCATGGAGGAGTCCGTACCAGCGGGGTGCGACAACCGGGGCGGAGCGGACACGGAGGACGATGCTGAATACATGAGGGGGAAACAGATCCCTTCGTGTGCCTGCGAGCTCATGACAGTGATGCGGTGCTGCGTCGGTGCGGTACCGCCTCCGACGGTGTCCGCGTCGCGGTGCCGCGACGTGGTGGCCGGTCGGTGGCGTCGGTGGTCCGGCCGGCGCGTGGACGGTTCGGAACCGGTGTCGGCGTCCGGACCCGCACCCTGGGGAATGCGGGTTCAGGCCGGTCGGCCCGGTCCGTCCACGCGCCGCACGCCCCTCCCGGGGCCGGTCGTCCCCTCCACAAGAGAGCAGTTCAGGGCTGCTCACGGATGACTCGAACGACCTTCCGGGAGCCGGCTAGTGCCGGGCCGGGGTGGCGCGTTCCTACATCACACCCTGGCGCGGGTGGCAGACCATCTGGCGCACCCTGGCGAAGCGTGGCGAATACTCGCGGGGCCTTTGTCAGGCGATTAGTGTCAACCGTGCCGAGGAACCTGGGGGCTTGACGTGAGCAAAGAAGCCAACACCCGACTTGCGGACCTGTTCGGCCTTACCGGCTGGTCCAAGGGCGAACTCGCACGGTTGGTCAACCGGCAGGCGGCGGCCATGGGCCACCCGCAGCTGGCGACCGACACCTCGCGGGTGCGCCGCTGGATCGAAACCGGTGAGTCGCCGCGCGAACCCGTTCCGAAGGTGCTGGCAGCTCTGTTCACCGAGCGGCTCGGCCGTGTCGTGACCATCGAGGATCTCGGGTTCGACCGGCACCGGCACGCGGGGAAGAAGCAGACCGGAGAAGGTCTGCCGTGGCCACCGGAACGAACAGCCGCGGTCCTCACCGAATTCACGGGAATGGACCTCATGCTCAACCGACGCGGTCTGGTGGGCGCGGGCGCCGCGCTCACCGCTGGCTCAGCACTCAGCAGCGCAATGTACGACTGGTTGCACACCGACCCGGCCCTGGTGGCCGATGCACCGGTCATCGACAATCCACTCCACGCCGAACCCGCCGCGTACGACCGGTACGAGGCGGCTCCGGTGGGTTCCCAGGAGATCGAGGCTCTCGAGCGCTCGGTCGAGGTGTTCCGTGCCTGGGACGCGGCCCGCGGCGGCGGGCTGCAACGCAAGGCTGTGGTCGGCCAGCTCAACGAGGTGGGCGGCATGCTCGCCTACCACCACCAGGACCATCTGCAGCGCAGACTGTGGGGTGTGGCCGCCAACCTGGCCGTGCTCGCCGGGTGGATGTCCCATGACGTGGGCCTCGAGCCCACGGCGCAGAAGTACTTCGTGATCGCCGCGCACGCGGCGCGGGAGGGAGGCGACCGGCCGCGGGCCGGCGAGGCGCTGTCCCGCGCGGCCCGGCAGATGGTCCACATCGGCCGGCCGGACGACGCGCTCGATCTGATGAAGCTGGCGAAGTCGGGATCGGGCGAGCAGGCCCTGCCCCGCACCCGCGCCATGCTGCACACCATCGAGGCATGGGCCCAGGCGTCCATGGGGCGCGGCCAGGCGATGCGGCGGACGCTGGGGGAGGCCGAGGACCTGTTCGTCTCGGACAAGGGCGATGTTCCGCCGCCGAGTTGGATGCAGATGTTCGACGAGGCGGACCTGCACGGGATGCAGGCGCTGGCGTACCGCACGCTGGCCGAGCACGACCCGTCCGCCGCCGCCCAGGCGCAGATGCACGCCAAGCACGCGCTGGAACTGCGGGTGTCCGGCCGGGACCGGTCGAAGATCTTCGACTACATCTCGCTGGCCTCGGCGTGCTTCATCGCCAACGACCCGGAGCAGGCCGACCGTTACGCTCGGATGGCACTGCTGACGATCGGCAGCACGTCCTCGCACCGGACATGGGACCGGCTGCGGGAGATGTACCGGCTCACCGGGCGGTACGCGGACTACACCACGATCCAGGATCTGCGGTCGGAGATCGAGGCCGCGATGCCGCCGCTGCCGAAGAACAGGAGCACCCGGCAGGTCTGACGGGCCGGGCAGATCCAGGGCGGATCCAACGTCTCCGCAGATCCAACCAGGTCAACGGCGATCTGGTCTAACCGATTCTCGCGACGAGCACGCAGGCGTCGTCCTCGCGCTCAGGGGCACCGAATTCCTCGACGACCAGCCGTACGCAGTCCTGTGCGGTGCGGGCCCGGGTGAACAGGGGCGCCATCGCGAGCAGCCGTCGTGCGCCGTCCGTCGGCTCCGTCGCGGCCGGGAACGACGTCCGGCGGGGTACGAGTCCATCGGTGTGCAGTACCAGCAGGTCGCCCGGGTTGAGGGGCTCGGCGGCCTGGGTGTACCGCGCGTCGGAGGTGGCTCCGAGGAGCACGCCCTCGGGCGGATCCAGCGCGCGCCCCGTCCCGTCCCGGAAGAGCAGTGGGGCGGGATGGCCGGCCTGGGCCCAGGACAGGGTGCGGTCGGCGGGGTCGTAGCGGCAGCACAGCGTGCTGCCGAGGGTGGGCTGGGCCGAGGTGTCCAGCAGATGGTTCAGCCTGCCCAGCAACGGTCCGGGCTCCAGCCCGGCCATCGCCATGCCGCGCAGCGCGCCGAGCATCATCGCCATGCCGGAGGTGGCGCTCACGCCGTGTCCGGTGAGATCGCCGACGGTCAGCAGTGTCGCACCGTCGGGAAGCTGCAGTGCGTCGTACCAGTCGCCGCCGATCAGGGCGCTGGTACCGGAAGGGAGGTAGTGGGCGGCCAGGTCCATGGTGGTGGGCCCGCCGCCCTGCGGGAACCGCAGGGAGCCGCGCCACGGCGGGAGCACGGCTTCCTGCAGTTCAACCGCCAGCCGGTGCTCCGACCGCGCGAGCTGCCGCTGTCGCTGGAGAGAGTCACGGGTCTCTCTCAGCGTCAGCTGGCTGCGGCGCAGCTCGCTGACGTCCCGCAGTACGGCCCACATCGAAGCGGTGCCGCCGTCAGCGTCGAGCACCGGCTCGCCCACCATGTGCAGCGTCCGGGTGGATCCGTCGGAGCGGACGATGCGGAACTCACCGTCGATGGGCCTGCCGTCGACCAGGCAGCCGGTCACCATCGAGGTGAGCGCCTGCTGGTCCTCCTCGAAGAGCCAGGAGGGGAGCTCGTCCAGCGTCAGCGGACCGTCGTCCGGGTCGCGGCCGAAGATCCGGTACAGCTCGTCGGACCATTCCGCCTCGTCCGTCAGCAGGTCCCACTCGGCGCTGCCGGCCCGGCCGGGAGCGTGATCCGGCACACGGTCCGGGATGGCGGGGGACGGGAGATGGGCATCGGCGAAGTCACTGGGGACGAACGGGGCCGCGGCACTGCCGTCGTCCGCTAAACCCTCGCGGAGCTGCCCCAGATGCTCGCCCAGATCGTCGAGCTGGTGCACCGCGAGATCACACAGCGCGCGCTCCCAGCGGACCCGGGGGTCCGCACCGTCCGGTGCGGCGGTGTCGCGGCGTACCGCGTCGACCTCGCTGCGCAGCCGGCGGGCCTGGGAGATCAGCGCGTCCACCGCATCGGGGTCGGTCGACGGTGCGGCGGAGTGATCCGCGTGCAGATGGGACGGCATGACGCTCTCCGAAGGTGACTCCGATACCGGATACCGGTGCTGAGCGGCCAAGGCAGACGAAGGGCCGGTAACGACTGTGGCACACGGCGTGATGGCCCGTAAGGGTTTCGGCAATACCCGATCCGGTGGTGCTTATGGCATATGCCATAAGCCTTCCGGAGCCTCCGGCGGCCCGGAGCGACACGGGCGGGGAAACCTCGGTAGGCTGCGGCCCGCCCCGGCCCCACACATTCCCACCCTCCGCCAGGCTTGAAACGCCAGGTGGCCGGTAAGGATGCCGGGCACCCGCAGCGGAAATCCCGTTGCCTTGGAACCCCCCGCACCGGATGCTGACCTCATGTTCGACCCAGACATAGCGCCCAGTGGAACCCTTCTCGGCCTCCTCCAGCGAGGACGCGGAGACGGGACCCTGCATGCCCTGGCGGCGCAGCGGGCAGATGCCCTCGCCGCTCTGGAGCAGTGCGTCCTGCGGGACCCCCGCCTCGACTGGCGGGTGGAATCGCGCTCCCTCTATTACGCGCGGCTGTACTCCGAACTGGAAGCCGGGCTCGACGGGATCGAACAGCACCTCTTCCATCCGGACGACCTCCTGGACCCCGACGAGCACCGCTGCGGTCTCGCGCTGTCCGTCCTCGGCCACCTCGCCGGCTACGGGCGCGGTGACGCCCTGCGCCTGCTGCGGCGCTACGCGGCCACCGGCGGCACCTGGGAGTGGGCCCTGGACGAGCTGGCCGTCCGTGACGACGAACAGGGACTGCGCGGCCTCGGGCCCGCCCTGCTCGCCCGTTTCCCGGAGACCGCAGAGGGCGATACCGAACTGGCCGCGGCCGTGCGCGAGGCGTACGAGCCCCGGCCGTGGCAGTTGTGGGCCGAGGACTCCCGGCACCCCGCGACTGCCGCCCGGGTCCGCAAGGCACTGGAAGAGGTGTCGTTCGACCGCTGGCAACGCCAGCTGCGCCCGACGGGACCGACCCCCGGCTGGAGCGTCCGCGCCGTACTCGAATGGGCCGACGAGGGCCTCACCCAGTACCCGGCCGCCTACCGCGATCAACCCGCGGCCCGCTGCCTGGCCGCCGTCGCCGGACCCGAGGACCTCCCCGAGCTCGTCGCCGCCGCCCAGGACGGCCCCGCCGCCGCCCGCGCCGCCGCGCTGCGCCACCTCGCGGACCGGCAGGACCCGCAGGCCCTGGACCTCATCGAGGCCGCCGCCGCCAGTCCCGTGGACCTCGTCGTCAGAGCCGCCCTCGAATCGTTCGAGCGGATGCGCAGCAGCGACGCCATGGACCGGGCCCGCTCCTGGTCGGAGCGCGAGGACGCGCTCGGCATCTCCGCCGCCCGCATGCTCGCCTGCCGCGGCGGCGACGAGGACACCGGCCGGGTGCTGGCCGAACTGCGCAGACTCGTCCAGAGCGACGGCGCCGACGCCGAGGGCCTCGCCGTCCTCATCGAAGGCGCCGGCCGGCTCGCCATCGGCCGCGCGGCACCCGTGCTGCGCCACGTCTACCGCGAGACCTCCTCGTCCCAGCTGCGCGGCTGCGCCGCCCAGGCGCTGGCCGCCACCGATCCCGGCTTCGCCGCCGGCTTCGCGGTGGAGTGCCTGTGGGACTGCGAGGAGACGACGCGCGAACTCGCCGCGCACCAGGCCGCCACCGGAGACGTCCGGGTGCTGGCCCAGCTGCGCCGGATGGCCGCCGATCCGGCCGAGGAGGCCGAGGTGCAGACCGCTGTGCGGGGCCGCCTCAGCTCGGGCGAACCGGCCCGCTAGGACGCTTCTCCCACGGCCCCCCGCCTCCCGGCGGGGGGCCGTCGGCGGTTCACGGAACCGGAAACGGCGGCCCGGCCGCCCGAAGGGTCATCACGCGTTCCACGGCGGTATAGATCGACGTGGCCCTGTCAACGCTCGGCATGGCGACAACGTGGGTATGCGAGTTGCGATCGTCACCGAGTCCTTCCCACCCGACCTCAACGGAGTGGCGCACTGCGCGCTCCGCACCGCAGAGCACCTCGCCAGGCGCGGGCACGAGCCGCTGGTCATCGCACCGGCCGGGCCGAACGACATACCGCCCGGCGAGGACCCCTGCCCCGTCATCCGCGTCCTCTCCCTGCCGCTGCCCCGCTACCCCCAGGTGCGGGTGGCCCTTCCGGGCCGCCGGACGGCCGCGGCCATCGCCGCGCACCGCGCCGACATCGTCCATCTCGCCAGCCCCTTCGTCCTCGGAGTGCGGGGCATGGCGGCCGCCGAGCGGCTGCGGGTCCCGGCGGTCGCCGTCTACCAGACCGACCTGGCCGGCTACGCCCGCTCCTACCTCCCCGTCGGCGAGGCCGCCGCCTGGCGGCGGATCCGCGCCGTGCACGCGGCCGCCGCCCGCACCCTCGCGCCGTCCACCGCCTCGGTGCGGGAGCTGGAACGGCAGGGCGTTCCCCGGGTGCACCTGTGGCCGCGTGGCGTCGACCCGGTGCGCTTCCGGCCCGGACTTCGCGATCCCGCGCTGCGCCGCGGCCTCGCCCCGCGCAGCGAGCTGATCGTCGGCTACGTGGGCCGGCTTGCCCCGGAGAAGCAGGTCGGCCTGCTCGCCGGGGTCTGCGGGCTGCCCGGCGTCCGGGTGGTCGTCGTCGGCGACGGTCCCAGCGCCCCCGGGCTGCGCGCGGCGCTGCCGGGCGCGGTCTTCCTCGGCTCCAGGACCGGCGACGAGCTGGCCCGGATCTTCGCCTCGTTCGACGTCTTCGCGCACACCGGCCCCTTCGAGACGTTCTGCCAGACCGTCCAGGAGGCGATGGCCAGCGGGGTGCCGGTGATCGCCCCCGCCGCCGGCGGCCCGCTCGACCTCGTCGCCCACGGACGCACCGGCCTGCTGGTGCCGCCCGGGGACGCCGACGCGCTCTGCGACGCGGTACAGCTCCTGCAGCGTGCCCCGGCGCTGCGCGCGCGGTACGGGGCGGCCGGCCGCGCCGACGTCGCCGCACGCACCTGGGAGGCGGTCGGCGACCAGCTGCTGGACCACTACGCGCAGGTGCTCAGCGCCCGTACGGCGGTCGCGGCATGAGCCGGCCGCTGCGGATCGTCCGCCTGGCGAACTTCATCACCCCCGTCTCCGGAGGGCTGCGCACCGCCCTCCAGCACCTGGGCGAGGGCTACCTCGCGGCCGGCCACGAGCCGGTCCTCGTCATGCCGGGGTCCGCGGCCCCGGGACGCCCGGCGATCCGCGCGGAATCCACCACCCAGGGGAAGGTCATCACCCTTCCCGGCACTCCGGTCCCCGGCACCGGCGGCTACCACGTCCTCGCCCGCAGGCAACCGGTCGAGGCGCTGCTCGACGCGCTCGCCCCGGACCGGCTGGAGGTCTCGGACCGTACGACGCTGCGCTGGACGGGGGAGTGGGCCCGCAGGAACCGGGTCCCGGCCGTCATGGTCTCCCACGAGAGCGCCGACGCCGTACTCCGTACCTGGGGGATGCCGCCGGGCGCCGCCCGGGCCGCCGCCGACCGGCTCAACCGCCGTACCGCGCACGCCTACTCGCGGATCGTGTGCACGACCGCGTGGGCGGCCGCCGAGTTCGAACGCCTCGGGGCGCGCAACGTCGTACGGGCCCCGCTCGGCGTGGATCTCGACCGGTTCCGCCCGGCGCTCCGCGACGGCGCGCTCCGGGCGCGGTACGCGGGCGGCGCCGCGGTGCTGCTGGTGATGTGCTCGCGGCTGTCGGCCGAGAAGCGGCCGGGCCGGGCCCTGGAGGCCCTCGCGGAACTCCGGCGGCGCGGCGTCGACGCGGCGCTCGTCGTGGCCGGGGAGGGCCCGCTGCGCGGCCGCCTGGAGGCCCGGGCGCGCGCCGCGGGGCTCCCGGTCACCTTCCTCGGCCACGTCGCCGACCGCGACCGGCTGGCCGCTCTCCAGGCCTGCGCCGACATCGTCCTCGCCCCCGGCCCCGCCGAGACCTTCGGACTGGCCGCCCTGGAGGCGCTCGCCTGCGGCACCCCCGTCGTCGCCAGCGCCCTGTCCGCACTCCCCGCCCTCATCGGCCCGGCCGGCGCCGGAGCCACCGACGGCCGTGGCTTCGCCGACGTCGTCCAACGCCTGCTGGCCCGGCCCGAGTCCGCCCGCCGCGCCGCCGCCCGCAGCCAGGCCGAGCGGTACGGCTGGCCCGCGGCCGTCTCCGCGTTCCTCGCCGCCCACGAAGCCGTGCCCCTGATCACCGCTTCCTCCGTCGGCGCCCTGCCCGCCCGCACACCGGGAGCCACGCCATGACCCGCCGCCGCCCGCTGTCCACCCGGGCCGCTGGGGAGACCCCGTGACCGCCCCCGTCCTGGCACCCGACCCCCGGCCGGGCGGCCCGCACCACCACCCGCCGGCCGGACGCCTGGCGGACGGGCACCCGCCGGCGATCCGCTTCGCCGCGCTGGGCGACTCCCTCACCGAGGGACTCGGCGACCCCGGTCCCGACGGGCGGTGGCGCGGCTGGGCGGCGCTGCTCGCGCCGGGCCTGGGAGCGGGGCCCCGCGACGTGGAACTGCTCAACTGCGCCCACAGCGGCGCGCTCACCTCCGACGTGGCGGGGCGGCAGCTCGACGACGCGCTGCGCTTCCGGCCGCATCTGGCGTCCGTCCTGGTCGGGGCCAACGACACACTGCGCGGCTCGTTCGACATCACCGTCGTCGCACGGCGCCTCGACGCCGTACTGGGCGCGCTGCGGGCCGACGGCTCCGGCGTGCTGACGGCCTGCCTCCCCGACCCGGGACGCGCCATCGGGCTGCCCTGGCCGCTGGCCCGTCCGCTCGCCCGCCGGATGCGGGCGGTCAACCACGTGGTGCACGTCCTGTCGCAACGGCACGGCGCACTCCATCTGCACGCGGCGGACCGGCCGTGGACGGCGGACCGTGCCGCGTGGAGCGCGGACCGCCTGCACCCCAGCGAACTCGGGCACCGGCTGCTGGCCGGCGAGTTCCACGCCCTGCTCACCGTGCACGGCCTCGCCGCCGGCGAGCCCCCGCACCCCGACCCCGCAGGACCCGGCCCCTCGCGGGCGGCGGGCGCCTGGTGGATGGCGACCCGCGGCACCCACTGGATCGCGGACCGCTGCACGGATCTGCTCCCCGGACTCCTCCGCCTCGCCGCCGCGGAATGCCGCCACCGGGCCGCCGGTACCACCCACGTCCTGGACACCCGGGTCCACGACCTGACCACCGGGGCGCTGGCCGCGCTCGCCTAGGGCGTGTTGCGAAGGTCCCGCCTGGCCCACGACGCCTGGCACGCGCCCTCGCTGCGTTGTCGGGCTCGTCCACGTACGTCCGGTACGAGGACGGCCCTCCGCCTTGCGAGCGCACGCACCGGACGCCGTGGGTCACGCCCTCCGGGCGAACGGCGCTCCTTTCGCAACACGCCCTAGCCGCGGCCGCGCCGGAACCCGCGCCCGTGCACCGGGAGGAACCGTACGGGCGTGCCGGGGACGGCCTGGGCCGCCGCGGCGAGCCGCGGCTCCGGCACGACGCCGATCACGGGATAGCCGCCGGTGGTGGGGTGGTCGGCCAGGAAGACGACCGGGCGGCCGTCGGGCGGCACCTGGACGGCGCCCAGCACCATCCCCTCGCTGGGCAGCTCGCCGTCGAACGCCCGCCGCAGCGCCGGGCCTTCGGTGCGCAGCCCGATGCGGTTGGAGGCGGCGGAGACGGTGTACGCGCCGGCCGCCAGCCGCCGTGGCGCGTCCTCGGCGAACCAGTCGTCACGCGGGCCGAGCACGAGCGGCAGGAGGAGTTCGGCCGGCGGCGCGGGCCACGGCATCGTGTCGGCGTCGCGGGACCTCCCGCTGGGTGCGCCCAGCGGGAGCGTGTCGTGCTCCGACAGCGGTGGCGGGCCGAGCCCCGAAAGCAGGTCGGCGGAGCGGCTGCCGAGCACCGGTTCGACGTCGATGCCGCCCGCGAGCGCCAGATAGCAGCGCAGCCCGCCCTCGGCGGCGCCGAGTTCCAGGACGGCGCCGGCCGGCACCAGGACCGCGGCGCCCCAGGGGGCGGGGCGGCCGTCGATCCGGACGGCGCAGGGCGCGCCGGTGACGGCCGCGACGACGGGGCGGTCCGTCCGCACCGCGCAGCCGTTGACGGTCGTCTCCAGGGTCGCCGCCCCGTCCGGGTTGCCGACCAGCCGGTTGGCCCGGCGGTGCGCGGGCGGGTCCAGTGCCCCGGAGCGCGGCACACCGAGGTGGGCGTGGCCCGGCCGCCCGAGGTCCTGCACGGTCGTCAGCGCGCCGGCCCGCACCACCCGCACCGACCCCCGCGCCGTGTCACGTTCCGCGTGCTGTGTCATGCCGCGTCCCGCGTGAAGCGCACCTGGGTGCCGGGGGTCAGGAGTGCCGCCGGCTCGCGCCGCGGGTCCCACAGGACGGCGTCGGTGGTGCCGATCAGCTGCCAGCCGCCGGGGGAGGAGCGCGGGTAAACGCCCGCGTACGGTCCGGCAAGCGCCAGCGAACCGGCGGGAACCGAGGTCCGGGGGGTGGCCCGGCGCGGTACGTGCCGGTGCTCGGGGAGTCCGGTCAAATACCCGAAACCAGGAGCGAAGCCGCAGAACGCCACCCGGAAGACGAGGCCGCCGACGATGTCCGGGACCTCCTCGGGCCGAACGCCCCACAGCCCGGCGACCTCCGCCAGATCGGGCCCGTCGTACCGCACCCGGATCTCCGTCTCCGCCCCGGCTTCCGCCGTGAGCGGCGGGACGGTCCAGGCGGCGAGCTCCACGGCGAGCGCGCGGGGGTCGGCCAGGCCGTCGAGCAGGATCGTGCGGGCCGCCGGCACGATCTCGCGCACCTCCGGCAGCGTCCCGGCCGCCCGCCGCCGCAGCAGCTCGGCGTGGAACGCCCCGACCTCGCCGTCCGCGTCCAGCTCCACCAGCAGCGCGCGTTCCCCCACCGGGAGCGTCCTCATGCGAAGGGCCGCAACGAGACGCCCGCGTCCTGGAGTTCGCGCCGCACCCGCCGCGCGAGGTCCGCCGCGCCGGGCGTGTCGCCGTGCAGGCACAGCGACCGTGCGCCGGCGGCGATCCGCCGGCCGCCGGCCGCGACGACCTGCCCGTCACGGGCGACCGCCAGGGCCTGCGCGACGACGGCGTCGGCGTCCTGGAGCACCGCGCCCGCCTCACTCCGCGGCACGAGGGTGCCCCGCTCGGTGTAGGCGCGGTCGGCGAACGCCTCGGCCACCGCTGTCAGCCCGGCCTTCTCCGCCGCGGCCAGCAGCTCGGAGCCGGGCAGCCCCAGCACCGGCAGCCCGCCGTCCGGCCCGCCGGCCAGCAGGACGCCCGCCACCACGGCGGCGGCCTGCGCCGCGTCTCCGACCGTCCGGTTGTAGAGCGCGCCGTGCGGCTTGACGTACGAGACCCGTGAGCCCGCCGCCCGAGCGAAGACGTCCAGGGCGCCGATCTGATAGGCGACTTCGGCGGCCAGCTCGTCCGATGGCACGTCCATGGCGCGCCGCCCGAAGCCGGCCAGGTCCCGGTAGGAGACCTGCGCGCCGATCCGTACGCCGCGCTCGGCGGCGAGCGCGCAGACCCGCCGCATCGTGACCGGATCGCCCGCGTGGAAGCCGCACGCGACGTTGGCGCTGGTGACGACGGAGAGCAGCGCGTCGTCGTCGGTGAGGGTCCACCGGCCGAAGCCCTCGCCGAGATCCGCGTTGAGATCGATGACCATGTCCGCCATGGTGCCATCGGGTCAGGCCCTGGGGGTGACTTGTGGCCGGGCGGGTGATCCGTGCCGTTTCGTTCGATGTCGGTGGCACCGCCTAATGTGTGCGTCGTGACCGTAACCACCCCGTACCCGACGACGGGCGCGCCCCGCCCCGCTCCGGGCCCGGCCGCCGACGAGGGCCTGGCCCGCCGCCTCAAGGCGCTCGCGTGCACCGCGCCGCTGCACGACCTGGACGTGCGCAAGGCGAACCTGGCCGGTGAGTACTCGGTGTACGCGATGGCGGAGGTGGCGCTGTCCGCCATCGACATGGTCACGCTCAACATGGACTTCGACACCGGGGCCGACCCGGAGCAGATAGTGACCAGGCTGCTGCCCCGGGTCGCCGCCCAGTCACCGCGCCGGCCCGTCGAGGAGCACGAGCGGGTCGCCCGCTGGGTGCTGGAGAACCTGATCAACGTCGGCAGCGTGGACCGCGGCTTCCGCGCGGTCTACGGCACCTTCGGCGCCGACGGCGCGTACGTCCGCCGTGACTACGACTTCAAGCTGATCGAGGAGGTGCCGGGCCCCGGCGGCGGCGTGTATCTGCGCACCACCGACGAGGCGGTCAACGTCCTGGTCGGCGCGCTCGACACGGACGTCACCAGCGCCCAGATCGCCGCCGAGGTCAAGCTGGAGGTGCTGATCAGCCGGGGACGGCTGGCGGACGCCCAGCTCGCCGCCGAGCAGGCCCGCTACCGGACCGTGCAGTACGCGGAGACGCTGCGCCGCGCCCTGGAGGCGACCCGGCGCAATGTCCGGGCGGTGGACTGGCTGCGCGCCGTCCCGGACATGATCGCCGAGGCGCTGGACCACGTCGCCGACCGGTACCGGCACGAGAACGCGATCCTCACCAACATCCGCAAGGCGCGCGACGAGGCGGAGGACCCCGAGCACAAGCGGCGGGCCGCCGAGCTCGTCGACATCGTCAAGGACTGCATCCGCCGCCACACCCAGCTGCAGTCCCGGCTGCTGGAGGCCGGGCCGCTGTTCCGCGCGGAGCAGGACCGCCAGGCGTTCGCGTCGGCGCCCGCCCGGGCCGGGCTCGACCTGTACGGGCAGCTGGTCTCGCCCGTCCTGCCGCTCCCCGTCGAGCAGGCGTCCCGGGTCACCGACGCCTTCTTCGCCCGCGGCGCGGGCTTCCGCACCCCGCCCGCGGTGCGGATCAGCGACCTGGTGGACGTGCTGCTCACCCCGCCCACCGAGCGCGAGCACCTGGGCGCGGCGATGCCGGAACCGGACCTGGTGGCCACCCCCGCCGACAGCCGCTTCACCGAGGAGCAGCTGGAGAGCGCGCTGGAACTGCTGGACCTGCCGGACGACGCGCCGCGCCGGCTGTCCGGGCTGCTCGCCGACGCCCGCCGCCGCGACCCCGAACTGCCCTACCTCGTCGCCCTGCTGGCGGTGCACGCCGCCAGCCCGCCGGTCGGCACCGCCTACCGGCAGGGCGAGCCGCGGCTGCTGTTCTCCGTCGACGACGGCGAGGAGCTGACGGATCCGGAGTTCGGCGGCGCCGACCTGATCGTGGGCACCGCCCGGCTCGACACGGCCGGGATGGCCGCGGCCCGTTCGGAGATCGCATGACAGCCGCCGCACCCACCCGGGCCCCCGGCCCCTCCCCCAGCTACCGCTGGGAGGTGCCCCCAGGTCGGCGGGGTCTGGTACGCACGCTCCCTGGGCGTTGTCGTCGAAGTCCCGCCGAGCAGCCATCCGCAGTCCGCCCCGAGGAGATCCAGCCGTGACCGAGTACCGCGACGCCGAGACCGCGCCGCCGGCCGCGTACGGCGATGCCGCGCCGGCCGCGCGATCCGGCGCCCCGTCACCCGTCACCGCGGCCGACGCGGCGGACGCCGCCCGGCTGGTCTCCTACGGGCTGCAGCCCAAGCTGCTGCCGGCCCGGGACGCGGAGTACGCGGAACTGATCCGCAGACACCGCGAGGAGCCCGCCTTCGCCCGGCTCGCGGACGCCGTCGCCGCCGGGCTCGGCCTGATCGTCCTGGAGGTGTCGCCGCGCGCCGGGATGGCCGTGGCCGCCGCCGAGGACTCGGTGTTCGCGGTCCGGATGGGCGAGTACTCGCGGCGGGCCGCCTCCGACGCAGCCGACCGCTTCCTGCACGGCCTGGCGCACCTGGCCACCGCCACCATGGCGTTCCCCCGCCCCGAGGACCTCGCGGACGACGGGTACATCGGCCGGATCACCGTCAACGGCATCGACGGGTTCGTCCGCCAGGCCTGCCGCCGGCTGGAGGAGCGCGCCGAGGAGCAGGGCGAGAACACCGACCCGGCCAGCGACGCGCCCGGCCTGGAAGCGGCCTGGCGGGTCTGGACGCGCCGCAGCGCCACCGGCGCGACCAAGGACGCCCGGCGGCTGGCCGGTTCCACCACCGGCATCGTCGGCAAGGCGGTCGCCTTCCTCGTCGACTCCGGCTTCCTGCAGCGCACCGGGGACGACGCGGGCGGCACGTTCCGCACCACGGCCCGGTACCAGCTGCAGGTCAGGGACATGGCGGGCAGCGCGGCCATGGCCGAACTCCTGGAGCTGGGCGTCGTCCCGGTGAGCGACGGTTCCGCGACCCTGCTGCCGCCCGACGACACCGGGGAGCTGGACCTCGTCGCCGAGGCCGGCCTGCCGTTCCACGAGAGCGACAGCCACCGGGGCGACGGCCACCGGAGCCACGGCCGCGAGAGCCGGCACAGCCAAGAAGACCAGCACAGCCACTCCTGAGCCGTAACCACCCGCGCGCCCACCCGCGCAGATAACGAGAGTCCGCCGCCATGTACGAGCTGTCCCGGCTCCGCCTGTACTCCATCGGCCCCGCCGGTGCGCGGTACGCAGACACCGTCCTGGACCTGCGGGGTGTCGGCGCGCCCGTACCGCAGCCCGCGCCCGCCCAGGCCGAGTTCTTCCAGGACGAGCCGACCGGCCCGCTGCGCCGCCCCGCCCCCGCGGGCGTGCTGTTCCTGGAGAACGGCGGCGGCAAGTCCGTCCTGCTCAAGCTGATCTTCTCGGTGATGCTGCCCGGCCACCGCAACACCCTCGGCGGGGCCAGCTCCGGCGTGCTCCGCAAGTTCCTGCTGGCCGACGACTGCGGGCATGTGGCGCTGGAGTGGCAGCACACCGTCACCGGCGAGCTGGTGGTCGTCGGCAAGGTCAGCGAGTGGCGCGGCCGCCAGGTCTCCTCCGACCCGCGCAAGTTCGCTGAGGCCTGGTACTCGTTCCGCCCCGGCCCCGGGCTCAGCCTGGACTCGCTCCCGGTCGCCGAGTCCACCGCCGTCCGGCCGCCCGCCGAGGGCGCCTCGGGCGCGACGGGCCGCCGCCGCACCATGAAGGGCTTCCGCGACGCCCTCACCGAGGCCGGCAAGTTCTACCCGCACCTGGAAGTGGTGTGGGAGGAGATCCACGACCGGTGGAACGAACACCTCGGTGAGATCGGCCTGGACCCGGAGCTCTTCCGCTACCAGCGGGAGATGAACGCCGACGAGGGCGAGGCGGCCGGGCTCTTCGCCGTCCGGCACGACTCCGACTTCGCGGACCTGCTGCTGCGCGCCGTCACCGACACCCGGGACACCGACGGACTCGCGGACCTCGTCCACAGCTTCGCCGGCAAGCTCGGCCGCCGCGCCGAACTGACCGCGGAACGCGACTTCACCGCCGGCTCGCTGGAGCTGCTGGAGCGGATCGTCGAGCACGCCAGCGCCCGTGAACTGGCGCGCGGCATCCACACCCAGTCCGAGCGGCGCACCCGCGCCCTGGCCCGCCGGCTGTCCGCGCGCGCCCGGGAGGAGCGCGGCCGCGGCGCGGAGCTCGCGCAGAACACCGACCGGGCCG
Source organism: Streptomyces sp. SID13666 (assembly GCF_010548325.1). Classification (NCBI taxonomy): domain Bacteria; kingdom Bacillati; phylum Actinomycetota; class Actinomycetes; order Kitasatosporales; family Streptomycetaceae; genus Streptomyces; species Streptomyces sp. SID13666. The sequence continues at coordinate 142,814 of NZ_JAAGLX010000020.1, forward strand.
CCCAGGCCGTCACCGACGCCGACCGGGCCCGCGGCCGCAGCGCCCTGGTGGCCGCCGAACTCGCCTACCGGCACGCCTCGCTGGCCCTCGCCGCGTCCGACAAGGCCGCCGCGGGACTGCGCCGCGAGCTGAACGAGGCGCGCACCCTGCACTCCGCCTGGCAGGCGGCCGAGACGGTGCTGCGGCACCGCGCCGCCGGAGACCGGCTGGCCCGGGTCAGCGCGGCTATCCAGGAGGCCGAACGCGACGCGGCTCCCGCACTGGCCGCCCGCACGCTGGCCGCCGGTGACCTGGTGCGCGCGCTGCACGCGGCGGCGGACGGCGCCGACCAGCAGGCGGACCGCGAGGAGGAGCGCTCCGCCGCGCTCCAGGAGCAGTCCATGGCCGCCCACCGGGACGCCACCGCCGCGGCCACCGAGGCCCAGCGGTCCCGCAGCGAGGCCGGCCACCTCGGGCAGCGGCTCGCCGAGGTCGCGCAGGAGACCGCCGCGGCCGTCGGCGCGGGCT